>JAFSVO010000196.1 GCA_017444965.1 Clostridia bacterium
AATATCCGCAAAATGCTCCGCCCGAATCAGGTAGAGGTCATCCATTTAAACGGCTCGCCCCTGCCCGAAGAGGCGGTCGAGGCTACGCAGAACTTTATGCTTTTGTATTTCGGCATCCTTTTCGCCTCGGCGCTTTTAGTCTCTTTAAACGGGTACGACTTAATAACTACCGTCACGGCGACTATCTCATGCCTCTGCAACGTGGGGCCCGGTCTCGGGCTTGTAGGCCCGACGGGGTCGTTCGCCATTTTCTCGGCGCCCGTAAAGATACTTTTGTCACTTGATATGCTGATGGGCAGGCTCGAGCTTTTCCCCATAGTCATGCTCTTTATCCCGGCGGCGTGGCGCAGAAGATAAAGCGGGCACGAGCCGCGAAAAGCTCAAGGCGAAATTAAATATCTCTCCCGCGAAGATCATGCAGATATATCCCCATATCCCGAGGCGCGGCACCAAAAATACGACCATAAGAAGGCAGAGAACAGCTTCGGCTATGTTAAAAAACATCGAATCGAGCTGAAGCCCGAGCCCCTTGAGAATGCTGTCGGTCGTCGTATCGGCGTAAGACACGGGGATAATGGGCGCGAGAAGCCTTATGTAAAAGGCGGCGTCAGTGCCGGGAAACAGAACGGACGCGACGAACGGCGCGGAAATATAGACCGCGGCGGACACGAGCACGGCGTAAACGAACGTGAGAAAAAGCGCTTTTTTCGCGTACGTTGCCGCCGTTTTTTCACGCCCCGAAGATTTCATCTCGGCTATCTCGGGCACCAGAAGGGAAGCCGCCGCGGAAGACAGACACGCCGCGAAATATACGACGGGAAGCGCCATCCCCGTGACCGCGCCGTAAGCCGCGATGCCCGAGGCGGGCGGTATCCCGCCGCGCGCGAAGGCTTTCGGGATAAGAAGCTGCCGCCCCGCGACAAGAAAGGCGCGCAGGCATGAGCTTACGGAATCGGGCAGCGCTATTTTCAAAAGCTCGCGCGTCGGCGTCTTTTGAGCGCCGTCCCGCGCTGGGCGCACGCGGAAATAGAGAAAAAGAGAAGCGATAAACGCGAGGACGGCGCAAAAAGCGCGCGCCGCGAAGGTCGCGAGGCAGGCGAAAAGCGGGTCGGCGCCCCTGTAAAAAAAGACGGCCGCCATAGAGATAAGTGCGGCAAGCAATTGCTCAACAAGCCCGACCGCGGCGAAAAGCGACGTTTTGCGCTCAGCCGTAAAAAAGCCCGAAAGCGCGGATGAGAGCGCGGCGAAGGGCAGAGCCGGGGCGAAAATACGCATACAAACCGCCGTTTCCGGGTATCCCAAAAGCGCGGCGCACGCGTCGGCGCCGAAAAAAAGCGCCGCGAAGGATATCGCCCCGGGCGCGAGCGAGTAAATAAGACAAAGCTTCAGCGCTGCTCGCGCCGAAGCGCCTCTCGCTTTCGCCGCGACGGTAAGACGGACGGACGAAAGATACACCCCGGCAGACGCGAGCGAAAGCGCGAAGGTCACGGCAGAGAGGACGAGGTGCAGAACGCCTAAGCCCTCGCCGCCGAGCGACTTTGAAAGAAATGACGAAAAAAGTACCGATATCCCGCGCGACAAAAGCCCCGCCGCGGTCAGAGCCGCGGCGTCGCGCATAAGTTTCCTGCTTTTCATACGAAATAATATGTAATTAAAACAGCGGGTATTACTCCCGTAAACAGCACCCTTTATAAAAATGAATTGAAATGCTCTGCATTTCATGAATTGACCTGCGGTCATGAATTGCACGCTTTGCGTGCATGAATCGAAGGACTTTGTCCTTCATGAAGGTATGCGCCCGCAGGGCGCATTTATTTAATAAATGCGGCGAAGCCGCATACCTTAATGCAAATCGTAGATTTGCAATTCATGAAAAACTTGTTTTTCAATTCATACGCCGTAGGCGTAATTCATGAAAAGCCGCAGGCTTTTCAATTCATGCGTGCGTAGGCAGAAAAAATCAGAACATATCCGCTATATCGCTCGCCACGTTTCCTATCGCCTGCATGGTGCGGTTTGTTTTCCTCTTGATCTTTTTTACCGTTCCGTCATTCATAAGAGCCACGGCGGCGACAGAGCATAAAGCGCCCGCCGCGAAGCCCAAAAGCATCGGCGCGGTTTTAGCCATAAATAACACGTCCTTTCGAAATTATTATGTACAAGGATTGTTATTTTATTTTATTTATGATATAATATTTTAAAATATAGTTTGCATGAATTGAAAAGCCTTCGGCTTTTCATGAATTGCACCTGTCGGTGCGTGAATTGAAAGCAAAGCTTTCATGAATTGCAAATCTGCGATTTGCATTAAGGTGCGCGCGGAGCGCGCTTATCAAT
>JAFSVO010000197.1 GCA_017444965.1 Clostridia bacterium
CGGCGGGGGCTTTTTTATTATTTATTCCGCCTTTTCATCGGTCGCTTCCACGTTTGTCACGCCTTTGAACCACATCCAGGAGAGCTTGCCGTTAAGATAAGAAAGAAGGTGCGACAGCAGGAAGCTCAATCCGTATATGAGCAGAAAACTTACGGCTAACATATAAAGCGGCATATTCACGACGTCCATAAAGAAATAGGGTATTTTATCGGGCGGTATATATCCCGTAAGAATAAGCGTCAGAACGACCGCGGTATAAATCGTGATAAACCACGTTCCGTGCATCTTCTGCCGCGGGGTAAGCTTTCCTATCGGCGAATCGTTCGTTACGAAGGAAAGCACCGTAAGCAGGGGGATCAGCATGTGCATATTGAACATATCGTATCTGAAAATGTGCATATGCTCGGGAAAAACGGGCAGCTGACTTAACAGAACGACGGTCATTATAAGGCTTTCCGCCACCGCGGAAGCAAGGCGCATAAAATATATGCTCTTGTCCGTTATCTCGGTATACTGTATTATGTCGTATATGCTGACCGCGATGCATATCAAGGCTATCCCCGTCGTGAACACGGTCCCGTCGACCGTCAGCCACCTGAAGGTCAGAAGCCCGTCGCCGTCATAGTTCCAGATATATACTACCGAGGAAACGCCAAGTACGGCTATTACGGCGGATATCAAAAGATTAAGTATCTTCTTTTGTCTGTACCGGCGCCTGAAACGCCGCTCGATAAGTTCTATACGTTCAAAATCATCCATTGTCTTCCCTCCCTTTTTTCACTGCAAGAAGAGAATAAAGCAGAATAACGAGCGCCGCCGCGGCAGCCGCCCGTACCGCGAGGTAGGCTATCCACTGCCATTTTTCGGTAAGGACCAGCCCGAGCGGGTTTACATAGGAAGAGAAGAAATTTATGCGGTGCGTGACGCCCGCCACCCTGCCGTGAAGATATATCTCGCTTGACAAAAGCGAGTTTACGTAAAAGGTAGGGATATCAAGAAGCACGAGCCCCGCGTACGCTTTTTTAAAGTCAGAAAAAACGAGTCCGCTCTCTTTGCAAAAGCCGACGTAAATACTGACAGCCGTTATCATTGAATGGTAAAGAAAAAACTGCCACGCGCGGACGGAGGTCAAAAAAGATGCGGTCGAAGTAAAGTCTCCGGCTATCGACGACAGAGCGATCCCCATCACGCCGCCTATCGTGCCCGAGGCGAACATCAAAGCGTAAAGTCTTTTTTTCCACTTTCCGTCTTTTAGAAGAAGCGCCAGAAGCATAAATAAAAGATAAAGCGAGCAAAGCTCAAGCGGCAGATGTTCCTTCGCGAGATAGGGCGTATACTCGCCTGCGGGGATCCATTCAAGCGCCGCGGCGCCCTCCTTCTGCGTTATTACGGGGTCGATAAGCGGCACTATCTCGGACGCCGAAAATATTTTTATGAACTCGGACAAAGCCCCGAGCGGCAGGCATATCGAAAAAAGTTTTTTAAGCGTCGGTTTTTTGCGCAGACAGACCGCAAGTATGCACGCGGCCAAAATGCCCGAGACCCCTATCCATATCAAATGACCCTGTGAAAACATTTTCCCTCCGTTCTTCTCACGCGCGCAAAAAGCGCGCCGGGCGTATTTTCATACGTTCGTTTATCTTTCGACGAGGTCGCTTTCCGCGAACAGCTCTTCGGATAAGCGCATATGGGAAAGCGCGGCTTCCCCGCGCGCGAGAGCCAGCGCGCCGCAGAGGCAGTCGGTCAGTATGACCGGGGCGGCGAAGCCGTTTTTTATGCCGCCTATATCGACCTCGCACGGGAGGACGACGTCTGCGTCCGTCTCGTCAAAGGGCGGATTCGTTATAAGTATCAGCTTTGTTCCCCGCCCGCGGATGATCGGCAAAAGCTTTTTCGCCGCTTTCGTGTAGCGGTGGAACATAAAGGCAACGCACGCGTCCTTTTTGCCCATATTTAAAAGGGTCTCCATTTCGCCCTCGGCGGGACCGGTCAGCAGAAATACCTTTTCACGCGCCGACAAAAGGCGGGTATACGCGTAATGCGCCAGCGCGAAGGATTCCTTCATTCCGAACGCGTAAACGTTTTCGGCGCGATCGAGCAAAGAGACCGCCGAGGAAAGCTCCTTTTCGGACAGCTCCGAAAAGCTGTCTTCCACCGCGGCGAGACTGCGCCTGAGCGTCTCGTCCAAAAGCTTGTTTTTTTCGGCGCTTTTTTTGGCGCCCGAATACTTTTCGGGAAGCCCGGGGATGCGCCGCACCTCTTCGCGCACGGCGTTCTGAAATGGTTTATAGCCCGAAAAGCCCGCTCTGCGGCAAAATCTTATGACGGTCGTCGTGCTGACGCCTGCGCGCGCCGCCGCGTCTTCAAGCGTCATAAACGCGAAGTCGCTGCCGCGGTTTAAGTAATAGGCGGCGACCGCCCCCTCCGAGCGCGTCATTTCGCGCAGCGCGCCCCTTATCCTTTCGGCGATATTCATACGCCCTCCCGACAGTTTATTGATATGTTTATTTTAAAACAAACCGCCGTCCGAAATCAAGACCGAAACGCCTTTTATTGTCTTGCTTTTTGAATAATAATCGCCAAATTGTATTTTTTAATACAATATTTTTCTTTGTAAATAAAGGGTTGACAAGCATTTATTATTGTTACATAATAATTTTGTACCTATAATTGTAGAAAAAACTATAAAATACAAGGAGGCTCTTTTTTATGGGCAAAAAAACGGAATTTCTGTATCTTTCCGAAGAGGATATGATACGCGCGGGCGTGCTTGATTCGGCGCGCTGCATCGACGTAGAGGAAGAGATATTCGCGTTACTCGGCAAAGACGACTACCGCATGGGCGGCGACAAGTACAACGCGCACGGTATGTTCGTAAAATTCCCCAAGGAGAGCAATAACCCCGGTATGCCGCTCGACGGCCCCGACAGAAGGTTTCTCGCCATGCCCGGCTACCTCGGCGGCAGGTTCCACATCGCCGGCGAAAAGTGGTACGGCTCTAACATCAACAATCCGTCGATAGGTCTGCCACGCTCGGTGCTTATGATAATGCTCAACAACGTCGAAACGGGCGAGCCGGTCGCGCTTATGTCGGGCAACCTCGTTTCCTCCGTCCGCACGGGCTGCGTGCCCGGAGTCGGCGTCCGTCATCTCGCGAATCCCGACGCCGCCGTCTGCACCTGCATAGGCGCGGGCCCCGTCTCGAAATCCTGCTTTGAGGCGATCCGTCTTGAGGCAAAGCAGCTTAAGGAAGTCGTCATTTACGATCTTCTTACCGAAAAAGCCGAAGCGTGGGCGAAGTCTATAACCGAAAAGTACGGCCTTAAGGCATGGGCGGCGACCTCTCTGGAAGAAGCCGTCCGCGCGGGCGACATCATCTCTGTCGCGGCGTCTTCAGTAAAGCCCGTCATTATGCAGAACGACTGGCTCAAGAAGGGCTCTCTTATCATCTTCACCGGCAGATGCAGCATTGACGAAGAGTACTTCTCCTCCGCCAAGATATTCTGGGACAACCCGAAGATGCATGACGTTTATTACGACGAACATCTGGCGCTTCCCGAAAACGAGCGCTTTATAAACGGCATAGGCGTGCAGATCTACCGCATGACCTATGAAGGCAAGCTGCCTCCCCTTATCGATCAGACGGGCCTCGGCGAAGTCATCTGCGGCGCGAAGCCCGGCAGGACCTCGAAAGACGACCGCATCTGCTTCGTCGCGGGCGGCATGGTCATCTGGGACCTCGGCTGGTCGTGGGAGATACTGCAGAACGCGAAGAAAATGGGCCTCGGTCAGACCCTCAAGCTTTGGGACAGCCCCTATCTCGCCTGACAGTTCGTTTTTTCAAGGCGCGCTCCGTTTTTACGGGGCGCGCTTTATTGCATTTTCGCCGTCTTTGTGATATATAAATAACGTAACGATAAAAAGAAAGAGGTTATGCTTAATGAAAAAAACGGGTATTACCGCTTTTATTCTTATACTCGCCCTTTTGGTTTCGGCTTTCGCGTTCATACATACGGCGGGCGCCGACGCGGGCGATTTTTCGGGCGATTCCGACTACGGCGGAAGCGACTACGACTATGATTACGACAACGATTACGACTACTCGTATTACGACGATGACGACGGATATTCGGGCGGCGGCTCGGGCGGCATATCCGACAGGACCATAATTTTCATAATAGTCGCGGGCTTTATTCTTTATACCGTCGTTTCAAGTAAAAAGAAAAATAAAGACGGTTCACCGACGGCTCCCGGCGCGAGGCCCGAGACGGGGCTTTTAAGCGTTTCTGCGCTTAAAGAAAAAGACCCCGCTTTCAGCGAAGCGGAAGTCTCCGAAATGATCTCCAACCTGTACGTGCGTCTGCAGAACGCGTGGACGGCGAAGGACCTTTCTCCCCTGCGCCCCTATCTTACCGACTCGCTTTACGCACAGCTTGACAGACAGCTTGATACGTACAGGCAGAGCGGTCAGACGAATATCGTCGAACGCATAGCCGTTCTTGAAGTCACCCTGAACGGATACAAGGAAAACTCCGAAACTCAGGCGCTTTACGCGACCGTCCGCACACGCATAACCGACTACGTCGTGCGCGACGGCGACGGCGAAATAACGCGCGGCAGCCGCACATCCGAAAAGTTTATGACCTACGAGTGGGAGCTTATCCGTTCGCAGGGCTCTTTGACAAGAAAGCCCGCAGACAGGGTCGTTCACAACTGCCCGAACTGCGGCGCGCCGCTTGATATAAACCGCACGGCGAAATGCGAATACTGCGGCTCGATAGTCACGGTAAAAGACTTCGACTGGGCGCTGACCTCAATTAAGGGGCTTTCACAGCGCACGGTCGGTAAATAAAAGAGTTTAAAAAGCGCCTTCCGGACCCGGTCCGGAAGGCGCTTTAATAACGGTTTAATTACAGCGGCATAATGCCTACCGCTATCGCGAAGAGCATGCAAAGTATCGAAAATCCCCAGACGTAAAGGAAGCTTGCTTTGATATGATCCTTTATATCTATCTCTGCAAGGCCGGTGCCGAGAAGCGTCGCGGGGACCATCGGTGAAATGAAGGTCGCGCAGTTGCGGCAGACTACCATCGCCACGGCTATCGGTATCGCTCCGACTCCGAACGCCTGACCTATGCCTATTATTACCGGGAGCATTCCGTAGAAATAGCTGTCCGTATCGAAGGCAAGGGCAAGGGGCACCGAAAGGATACCGATGATAAGCGGCAGATGCTGTCCCAAAGCGTGCGGCAGTATCTCGGAAACGATATTGGCGAGGCATCTTACGACCGAAGGTATCGCGTCGGGCGGAAGCTCCGTGACCTTGGCGGAAATGACCTTTCCGTCAACGCCCATGCTGGAGGTAAGAACGCCCATCAGCACAGCCGCGCCCATAAGGGTAGAGCACATCATAAGCGCCGGACCCGCGTGCAGGTTGATTATCTTTTTATGCGCCTTGGCGGAGAAGCCGTAATTCGCGAAGAGAGCTATCGAAAGTCCTATCATAAAGGGAACGTAGCTCGGGAAAACGTCCCATATGAGCATGGCTATTACGGCAAGCGTAAGAAGCAGGTTGAACCAGAAAAGCTTGGGGCGCGCCAGAGACGCGTCTCTTTCCGCTTCCTCCGCCTTTTCGGCTATCTCTTCGGGGGTGCCCTCCTGCGCGAGAGGTCCGTCTATGCCCGCGCCGCGTTTCTTTTCCTGCAAGCCCGCGAACACCGCGTGGACTATCGCAAGGACGATACCGAATATCTGAATGGGAAGTATCGTTTTCCACAGAGCGCCCGCCTCAACGCCCAAAACGGACGCCGCACGCATTGTCGGTCCCGCCCAGGGCATAAGGTTGAGAACGCCCATTGAAAGAACGGCTATGCGCAGAAGCGTGGTCTTGCGCATATAAAGCCTTTTATAAACGGGGAGCAGCGCGGGAACGACTATGCAGAAGGTCGACGCGCCGCCGCCGTCCAGGTGCCCGATAAGAGATATAAGCGCGGTGATGACCGCAACTCCCACAACGCTTTTTCCGACGTATTTCATAAGCTTGCCTATAATGACGTCAAACATGCCCGCGTCGGTCATCACTCCGAAATAAAGCACGGAGAAAACGAACAGGGCGGCCGTCGGTCCCGTCGAGGAAAAGCCCGATTTTATCATTGCGGCTATGTCCGCAAAGCTGTGCCGTCCGAAAATGACGAGCACTATCGCAAGTATAGAGGGGAAGACTATGAATGCTATCGCCGGCTGAGTCTTTGATTTGAACAGCGTTACGACTATCCCTATGATAGTCAGCAGGCCTAAAATGCCTACTACGGTCTCGTTCATAAGGTTACTCCTCTCTTATTTATGTAATTAGTTTAACACACAAAAGACCGTCTTTCAATCTTTTTTCGGCGCGGGCAGCTCTTTAGTCTTGCTTTATGCGGTAAAACGTTATAATATAATGCGTAAAGGGTGAAAAACTTATGGAAATAAACGTGTATCAACTGATAGAGGGCGCGCGGCTCGCGCGGGGGCTTACCGTGATAATCGACGTTTTCCGCGCCTTTACGGTAGAGGCGTATCTCGCGGCGAACGGCGCCGAAAGGATAATACCGATAGGCGACGCCGAAGAGGCCTATGAAATAAAAAGGCGCGACCCGAACGTAGTGCTTATAGGCGAAAGGGGCGGCAGGATGCTGCCCGGATTTGACTTCGGCAACTCGCCGTCGCAGATAAAAAACGTCGATTTTCGCGGTAAAATATGCGTTCATACGACGAGCGCGGGAACGCAGGGTATAGTCAACGCGGAAAACGCCTCGGAGATCATCACGGGAAGCCTTGTGAATGCCCGCGCCGTCGCGGAATATATAAAAAGAAAAAAGCCCGAGGTCGTTTCTCTCGTCTGCATGGGGCTTTCGGGGAAAACGCCCACCGACGAGGATACGTTATGCGCCGATTATATAAAAAGCATATTAGACGGCGCGCCCATTCCCTTGGCGGACAGGATAGAAGGCCTTAAACGCACGTCGGGCGCGAAGTTCTTCGACGAAAAGCAGCGGGACGTTTTCCCGACGCCCGATTTTTACCTGAGCTGCGAGCCCGACAGATTCGGCTTCGCGCTTCGCGTCGAAAAGGACGCGGACGGGCTTTTTACCTCGCGTAAAATAAACGTTTTATAAAATAAAGAGGTGTATTTATGTCTTTTGAAAAAGCGGAAAAATATCTTAAGGACGCGGGCTTTGCCGACAGGATAAGCGTATTCGACGTATCGAGCGCGACGGTAGAGCTCGCCGCCGTCGCCGTCGGCACCGAGCCCGCGCATATCGCGAAATCCCTTACCTTTAAGGTAAGCGAAAAGCCCGTCATGATAGTCTGCGCCGGCGACGCAAAGGTGAACAACTCAAAGTTCAAGGCGTTCTTTCACGAAAAAGCGACAATGCTCACGCGCGACGAGGTAAGCGAGCTTATAGGGCACGACGTCGGCGGCGTCTGCCCCTTCGGTATAAACGGCGGCGTCGACGTGTATCTTGACGAGTCGCTTAAACGCTTCGATATTATTTACCCCGCCTGCGGAAGCAGCAATTCGGCGGTAAAGCTTTCGCCCGACGAGCTGCTCTCTCTTTCGGGCGCAAAGGGTTATATCGACGTCTGCCTTTACTGATAGCGGGAACTTTTTCCCTTCCCTGCGGTCTAATAAACCGTAAGGAAGGGATATTTATTATGAAAAAGGTCTTTTTGACTGCAATCGCGCTTTTCGCGTCGCTTTCGCTCTGCGCCTGCGCCGCGCCCGCGCAAAAAGGCGCGCAGACAGGCGCGACCCCGCCGGACGGCTTGCAGCCTTCGCCCGAAATGACCGCGGCGGCGCCCGAGCTTTCTGCAAAATATATGAAAGAGCCGCCGGCTCTCACGGTATCCTTCGGCGACTCTTCCGTTACCGTAAACCCCTTCGGGTACGAATGGACGGAAACTCTGCCCGACGGCACGGCGGCGACCGCCGTCGCCTGCGGCGCGCACCCGCTCGACGCGGCGTCCCGCCATAAAACTCTTTTTATAGCCAACGACACGGAAAAGGACGTTTCGGTAAACCTTTCATTTGACGCGGCTCCCGAAAGCGTTTCTCTTTCCCTTTGGAGCGAAAGCGACGTCGGGAACCTGTCCGCCGCGCCCGAAAAGCGAGAAATATCCGGTACGGCGTTCGCCATGCCGCAGGGCGTTTTCATTATAGAGGCAGACGCCTCTTTCGGCGAAAAGGGAAGCGCGCATTACGCTTTCCGCGTCGACCGCACGCCCGCTCTATGCGGTCTGCCCCCCGCGCCGGGCGTTGTTCCCCCGTACGTTCCGCCCGATACCGCTTCGCGCTGAAAATGGCGGGGTTACTTAGGGATTCGTCGTAAAAGCGACGCCGCCTAAATATGCTTGCCCTTTTTTCCCCCTTATGCTATCATTAAGGCGTAAGGGGGAATAATTATGGGCTCTGCTAAAATAGTTTTTACGGGCGATATAGCCTTTTCAAAATACTATAAAGGAAGAGAAAACGACGAAAGTATTATCGGGGACGACGTTTTAAGCTTTTTAAAGGACGCCGACCACGGCGTTTTCAACGTAGAGAGCGCCTTAAGCCGCCCTACGAACGCGGGAACGTTCGTCCACACAAGCGACCCCGCGTGCGCGGGATTTTTAAAGAAAATGGGCGGCGATATCTGGAATCTCGCCAACAACCATATGTTCGACGCGGGTCCCGAGGGGTGCGCCGAAACGATAAAGCACGCGCGTAAGGTCGGCGCGCATACCGTAGGCGCGGGCGCGAATATAGACGAAGCGTCAAAGCCCGTAATAATAGAGTCTTCCGGCGGCATAGGCATTCTCGCGGCGACGTTTACCTACCCGAGAACGCGCGCGACCGAAGATCATGCAGGTTGCTTGTCGTATCAGGATACCGAAAAGATACGCGAGACGGTCGAAAAAATAAAAAAGACCTGCCGCTGGTGCGTTCTTGTACTGCACAGCGGGAGGGAATTTCTGGATATTCCGAACAAAGAACAGCGCGAGCGCTACCGCTCATATCTTGATATGGATATCGACGTTATAGTGGCGCATCACCCGCACGTGCCGCAGAACTATGAAAAGATAGGCGACAAGTATATTTTCTATTCCCTCGGCAATTTTATATTCGACACCGATTATCAAAGGGCGCAGGCGCATACCGACGAGGGCGTGCTTTTAAAGCTCAAGTTTACCGAAGACGCGCTTTCCTTTGAAGCCGCCGGCACGAAGACGGACCGCGCGACGGGGCGTATCTCGCTGTCTTCCCTGCCCGCCGTTTTCCGCTCCCTCGAAGATAAGGACTACGCCGTGCTCGACCCCTACGTCGCCGCGCGCTATATCGAACACGAAAAAAAGCGTTTTATCGCGGTCCATTCCGACAAATATAAAGAGCTGGGCGACAAGGTGTGGCTCGAAAGATGGGAATACATCCATTCGAAGGTTCCCGACTTCGCCCGGTTTTTCATGCGGGCGTCCTGCTACCCCGCGATAATGCCGGGCGACGAATACAGGGAGCTTGTCGATTATATCGTGTAGATTTTTCTTTCCGATTGATTTTTCGGTACGCGTATACTATAATATTATAGTCAGATCCATAAAAAACGAAGTTAAAGGCGGGGAATAAATATGGGCTCTACAAGAATAGTTTTTACCGGAGACATCGCTTTTTCGAGATATTATAAAGAAAAAGTGACCGACGAAAGCATTATAGGAGACGACGTTTTAAGCTTTTTAAAGGACGCCGACCACGGCGTTTTCAACGTAGAGGGCGCCGTAAGTAAACCTACGCACGCGGGAACGTTCGTCCACACAAACGACCCCGTATGCGCCGGGTTCTTAAAGAAAATGGGCGGCGATATATGGAACCTTGCCAACAACCACATGTTCGACGCGGGCCCCGAAGGGTGCGCCGACACGGTAAGGCACGCGCATGACGCGGGCGCGCGGACCATCGGCGCGGGCGCGAATATCAGTGAGGCGGCAAAGCCCGTTATAATAGAGTCTTCCGGCGGCATCGGCATTCTTTCCGCGACGCGCACCGGCAAAACTGTGCGCGCGACAAAGGATACCCCCGGCTGTCTTTCCTGCGATGATACCGATAAGATGCGCGAGACGGTCGAAGAAATAAAAAAGACCTGCCGCTGGTGCGTTATGGTCATACACAGCGGAAAAGAGTTTTTAGATATTCCCGACAAAAACCTGCGCGCGCGCTACCGCTCTTATCTCGATATGGGCGCCGATATAATCGTCGCGCATCATCCCCACGTTCCCCAGAACTATGAGACGGTCGGCGATAAAGCTATTTTCTACTCGCTCGGCAATTTCATTTTCGACACGGATTATCAGCGGTCCCAGTTC
>JAFSVO010000198.1 GCA_017444965.1 Clostridia bacterium
CCCCTCGAAAGGAGTTCCGAAAACATCCGGACCGACGGAAACGCATATAGCCGAGTTTGAATTGACGCCGTTCCTAGAATGATAACTCATGCCGTTAGTAACGACTCCGCCCTCTTCGCTTGCGGCGGCGATAACGTATCCGCCGGGGCACATACAAAATGAATAACACCCTCTGCCGTTACGTTTTGTCGACAGCGTATATTCCGCGGCAGGAAGATCGTATTTATCAATATACTTCCCGTAAACCGATCTGTTTACGTCGTCTCTCAGATGCTCTATCCGAAATCCGACGGAAAAGGCTTTTGAAACGATATCGATACCTTTTCCTGCAAGCATTCTTACGGTATCCCTCGCGCTGTGGCCAATCGCCAAAACGACTGTTTCCGTATCTATCGTTCCGTTTGACGTAATTACTTTATTGACTTTGAAGTTATCAAAAGATATATCGGTCAAACAAGTGTTGAAATAAACGCTTCCTCCGAGTTCTTCTATCCTCTTTCTTACGGAAACTACTATTTTTTTTAAAACGTCGGTGCCGATATGCGGTTTTGCGAGACATAGCGTTTCTTTTGGAGCGCCGTGTTTTTCAAGAAGTTCTGAAACGAGAAGGCACAAACGGTCGTTGATCCGCGTAGTAAGCTTTCCGTCGGAATAAGCGCCGGCGCCGCCTTCGCCGAACTGAATATTTGAAGAAGTATCGAGCGCCCCTGTTTTAAAAAATCGAGAAACACTCTCATCCCGCTCGTCCATTCGTCCGCCGCGCTCTATCACGATGGGTTCAAATCCGTTTTCCGCAAGGATAAGCGCCGCGAACATACCCGCGGGGCCGAAACCTACGACGACGGGACGCGAATACATTTTTTCGCTTCCGCAAGCCTGCGGCATACTGACCGACGGCTTCGGCAATAAGGTTTTATCTGAATTCAAAAGAAACGTTTCGGTTTTTTCGTCAAAAGACAGCTCTACGGAAAACACTTTTGAAAGAGTACCGTGTCTTAAATCTACAGATCTTTTGTATATGCCCGAATGGATAAGATCCGCAGGCGACGTCTTAGTGCGCTTAAGCGCCGCGTTTACGGCAGCGTTATCGTCAGCGTCAAAAGTCAGCCTTATTTGAGTTACGATTATACTCATTTAACAGATACGGGTACGGTGTAAGTCCCTAAAACGACTATATCGCTCAATGTGCAGGAAACGTCAAGATAAGCAGTTTTTTTATTGATTGAACTGCCCTCTTTAACGTAAGCTATCTCTATGTTGAAATCTCTTGAATCAAGGGTTTGTATCAAATCTTTCGGCCCGAAAACGTCGACGGTAACAGACGTCGACTGAGAAAACTTATACTCCGACGAAGGTTTGAAATATGACGAAGGAACGGTAACGGTCTTTCTCGAATAATCAGGTGCCGTTATTGTTACCTTTGCCTTTTGATACTCCGTCTCGGCTGTAAGCCCGTTGGGAAGAACTATATCATACTCAATGTTTTCGAGTTTATTTGTTATAAAAGATTTTATATTAACGGAGCCGAGAACAAGGGCGTTATACGAATCCACTTCCGAATGTTCGCCCAGAACGGTTATCTCCGAAGGCTCTATCGTGCAGACAAGCATATCCTCGGAAAAGTTTTCCGAAGAGATAAAATTTACCTTGACCGGAACGGTTTTTCTTTGCTTGATATTAACAGAAAGAAGCACCGACTGTATGTCGAAAGCAAGATTATCCGGATCAAGCTCTTTACCGTTTTCATCAAGAAGCACGATCGGCAGCGTCACGTTCCGAGATTCATATAAATCGGAAATATTATACTCGACTTTTATTTTTGCGACCTCGTCAACCGCGGTTTGCGCGCCGGTTATCAGGACGGCGTCGTTAGAGAGTTTCAGCGATTCGAGAACGTAATCGTTTTTAAGCGATCCGGTAATATCAGTATCGATCGTCAGGCTTTTGGACGCGACCCTGTCTACAACGACGGTGACCTGTGAAGGATTTTCGGAAATAACGCTTATGTCGGGCACGTCGACCGAAACGGAATAATTAAGATTATAAGTGCCGGGCGCCGTGATCGACGCAACGCTTGCCGTCAGCGTAAACTTGCCCTTTTTCACGAGAGCGATCTTATCCCTGTTCCCTCTTACTTTTACAGTAGCGGTATTATTACCGCCGTTTACTATCATAAGACCGTTATTATTAAGCTGATCCGCGTTAACGATCTGTATGTCAAGATTATGAAACGATACCTCGGTTACCGGATTAAGCTCCGAAATAACGAAAAACCAAAGCAAAAGAGAAATGACAAAGGATAAGAAAAGGTAAAACCAGTTGATCCTTTTTAATTTAATCATGGTCGTTATTCCTCCTTTTAAGCTTGCTTAAAAGGGACGGCTCGCGTCCGTCAGTCGCAGGAACAAGTTCCTTAATAAGAAGCTTTTCCAAAGTCGCGGGCGAGAGATTTCTTTTCAGCATACCGTTGCTCGCAAAAGATATGGCGCTGTTTTCTTCGGAAACAACAACGGACAACGAATCATAATTCTCACTCATTCCCAATGCGGCGCGGTGTCTTGTTCCCAGGTCTTTATTAATATTCATATTTGAGGACAGAGGAAGGATACACCCCGCGGCGCGTATCCTGCCGTTTGAAATAACTATAGCGCCGTCGTGAAGCGGTGATTTGGGGTAAAAGATATTTTCAATTAATTCGGGACTGATCTCGGCGTCGATATGCGTTCCCGAGTTAATTACTCCGGACATATTGTCGTTGCGCTGAAAAACGATCAA
>JAFSVO010000199.1 GCA_017444965.1 Clostridia bacterium
ATGCTCAAGACTACGTCAAGCCCTATAAGGTCGCCGAGCGCCAGCGGGCCTATCGGGTGGTTCGCGCCGAGCTTCATAGCCGTGTCTATGTCGGCGGCGGACGCCGTGCCGGCGGAGAGGACGCCTATCGCTTCGTTTATCATGGGGATAAGGATGCGGTTTACGACGAAGCCGGGCGCTTCTTTTACCTCGACGGGCGTTTTGGAAAGCTGTTTTGCCTTTTCGTAAATAAACGAAAACGCCGTTTCGGGCGTGTCTTTCCCGCGTATCACCTCAACGAGCCCCATAACGTAAGCCGGGTTGAAAAAGTGCATGCCGACGAGCGGGTGGGAAAGCCCCTTCGCCATTTCGGTTATAGAAAGGGAAGAGGTGTTGGTCGCGAAAACGCATTTTTCGGGAGCGAGTGCGTCGGCGTGGGAAAAGACGGCGCGCTTAAGCTCGGGCTTTTCGGCGACCGCTTCCAAAACTACGTCGGCTTTTTTATAGTCGGAGTCGCGCCCCGCCTTTATTCTGGCAAGCGTTGCGGCGCATGCGACATCTTCAAGCTTGCCTTTTTCGACAAGCTTTAAAAGGCTCGTTCTTATTTTCTCAATGGATTTGCGGACGACCTCGGCGCTTACGTCGTAAAGATACACGGTGTCGCCCGCGGTGGCGAACACGCGGGCTATGCCGCTGCCCATCGTTCCGCTTCCTATTATGCATATCTTCATTTCTTTTCCTTCTCCTTTTTGGCGATAGTCCTTTCGATAAACGCCTCCATGGCGGCTCTTTGCTCTTCCGTCTCAAAGCACGAGGCGAAGAGATTTGCCTCGACGTTTGTGTGAAGGTCGGAAAAATACGTCTTGTTGACGGCTTTTTTGACCGCTCTCATGGCGGTGGGCGAATTTTTGGCTATCCTCTGCGCCATTTTTTCGGCTTCCTCAAAAATAATCTCCGTCGGGTAAACGGCGTTGACAAGACCTATGTTGAGCGCCTCGCTTGCCGATATGCGCCGTCCTGTGTACAAAAGTTCTTTCGCCCGTCCGACGCCGACGAGTACGGCAAGCCTTTGCGTGCCGCCGAAGCCGGGTATTATGCCGAGCCCCATTTCCGGCTGAGAAAAAACCGCGGATTCCGAAGCGAGCCTTATATCGCACGCCATCGAAAGCTCGCATCCGCCGCCTAAGGCGTAGCCGCAGACGGCGGCTATCGTCGGGATAGGCAGTGAGTCGAGCTTTGTGAAGACGTTGTTGCCGAGGACCGAAAAATTGTGTCCCTCTTCAACGCTGAAGTTCTTCATCTCGGCTATATCCGCGCCCGAAACGAACGCCCGCGTTCCCGCGCCGCGTATAATAAGGCAGTTCACGCGGTTAAAATCGAGCGAGTCGAGCGTTTCGGAAAGCTCTTTGAGCACTTCGAAATTAAGGGCGTTCAAAGCGTCCTGCCGGTCTATCGTAAGGGTCCCCACGGCGCCTTTTATTTCAAGTAAGATGTGTTTCATCGAAGGGTCTCCTTTTTAAGGAACGCAGCGCTTTTAAGCGCTGCGTTCCGGTCACGGTGTACGTATTTTAAAACTTACGCATTTTCAACAACGAGCGCTTCGCCCATACCGCCGCCGATGCAGAGAGAGGCGACGCCGTATTTGCTGCCTCTGCGCTTCATCTCGTAAGCGAGGGTGACGAGTATCCTCGCGCCCGAAGCGCCGATAGGATGACCTAACGCTATCGCGCCGCCGTTTACGTTGACTTTTTCGGGGGTAAGGCCGAGGCGCTTCGAAACTTCGCACGCCTGCGCGGCGAAAGCTTCGTTAAGCTCGAAAAGGTCTATATCCGAAACGGAAAGTCCCGCTTTGGAAAGCGCCTGCTGTACGGAGGGAACGGGACCTAAGCCCATTTCGCTCGGGTCGACGCCGACGGAGCCGGTCGCGACTATCTTGAGCATGGGCTTTAAGTTGTGCTCTTTTACGAATTTGCCGGAAGCCACGACAATAGCCGCCGCGCTGTCGTTTATGCCCGACGCGTTGCCTGCGGTGACCGTGCCGCCGTCCTTCTTGAAGGCGGGTTTTAATTTCGCGAGGATCTCGGTAGTGGTGCCTTCTCTCGGGAATTCGTCGGTGTCAAAGACCTTCGGGTCGCCCTTCTTCTGCGGGATGACGATAGGAACTATCTCGTCCTTGAATTTTCCTTCTTTAATAGCGGCGCAGGCTCTCTGCTGGCTTCTCGCCGCAAGCTCGTCCTGCATTTCGCGGGTAACGCCGTAACGCTCGGAAACGTTCTCGGCGGTGATGCCCATATGATAGTTGTTGAAGGCGTCCCACAGACCGTCGGTGATCATAACGTCGGTCATCTTGTTGTCGCCCATTCTGGCGCCCCAGCGGGCGGCCTTTAAGGCGTAGGGCGCCTGGCTCATGTTTTCCATACCGCCGGCTATAACGACGTCTGCCTCACCGGCGCGGATCGTACGGTAAGCAAGAGAGACCGTATGAAGACCCGAGCCGCAGACCTTATTGATCGTGGTCGCGGGGGTGGTTATGGGGATACCGGCGTTGAGCGCCGCCTGCCTTGCGGGGTTCTGACCCAAAGTCGCCTGAAGAACGTTGCCGAAGAAAACTTCGTTTACGTCCTCGGGGGATATGCCGGCGCGCGAGATGGCCTCGCGGATGACCGTTTCGCCCAGCTTGACCGCGGGCACGTCCTTAAGACTGCCGCCGAAGCTGCCGATAGCTGTTCTTGCCATTGATACGAGATAGACTTCTTCCATAGTGAAAACACTCCTTTATATATTGTTATTTCCATAATTTATTATAAAACCGCGCGACCGTAAAATCAACAACATTTTAAAATAAAAAAATGCTTGCTTTTTTCAAATCAGCGTGCTAAAATAATCATACTTGTTAATATGCGGTTTTGCCGCGGTATATAAACGGAGGTTTAAAAAATGAGTTCCACCCTTGAAATTATCCTTACTATTGCCGATTTTATAGTCGCGCTTATAGTTATCGTTTCCATACTCTTCCAGTCGAGCGAATCCGAAGGGCTTTCGGGCGTTCTTTCGGGCAGCGCCGAAACTCTTTTCGGCAAGGACAAAAAGCGCAGCCTCGACGCGAAGCTTTCCAAGGTCACGACTATCGCGGCTATCGTATTTTTAGTTATAACCTTCGTCCTCTGCGTAGGCTCGCCTAAGGCAAGCACGAAGACGGACGACGCGGACGAGGGTATCGAAGTCACCGACTCGGCGACGAATACCGACGTAAGCGACGGGGAAGAGGCTGCCACCCCCACCGACGCGCTGAAGGATTAAGCTTAAACGCTTTATTTCAAGACCGTCTGTCCGACGGTCTTGATTTTTGAAAAGACCTTTTAAAAGGAGTGCTTTTGAAATGGAAAAGAAGGTAAACGACATAACCTCGATGGACGTCGATTTCGCCCAGTGGTATACCGATATAGTAAAAAAGGCCGAGCTTGCCGATTATTCGAGCGTGCGCGGCTGCCTCGTCATCCGCCCTTACGCCTACGCGATTTGGGAAAACATTCAGCGCATATTCGACGCCATGATAAAAAAGACGGGGCATAAAAACGTGTATATGCCCATGTTCATACCCGAAAGCCTTCTTCAAAAGGAAAAGGACCACGTAGAGGGCTTCGCGCCCGAGGTCGCGTGGGTGACCCGCGGCGGCGGCGCCGAGCTTGAAGAGCCGATGTGCGTAAGGCCCACGTCGGAAACGCTTTTCT
The DNA here is from genome assembly GCA_017444965.1 of Clostridia bacterium. Taxonomy (GTDB): domain Bacteria; phylum Bacillota; class Clostridia; order Oscillospirales; family Butyricicoccaceae; genus RGIG3513. The sequence continues at coordinate 3,711 of JAFSVO010000199.1, forward strand.
GCGACCATTTCAAGCACATAGTCCACTCTTACCGCGACCTGCCCGTCCTTTACAATCAGTGGTGCAGCGTCGTAAGATGGGAAAAGACGACCCGTCCGTTTTTGCGTTCGCGCGAGTTTCTGTGGCAGGAGGGGCATACCCTTCACTTGACCGAAGAGGACGCCCGCCGCGAGACGCTTCAGCAGCTCGACGCCTACGAAACGCTTCTGCAGGATCACCTCTGCATCCCCGTAATAAAGGGGCAGAAGACGGATAAGGAAAAGTTCGCCGGCGCGGAAGACACCTACACCTGCGAGGCGATGATGCACGACGGCAAGGCGCTTCAGAGCGCGACCAGCCACTATTTCGGCGACGGTTTCGCGCGCGCCTTCGATATCCAGTTCACCGATAAAGACAATAAGCTCGCCTATCCCTTCCAGACCTCCTGGGGCAGCACGACGCGTCTTATAGGCGCGATAATCATGGCGCACGGCGACGACAGCGGACTTGTGCTTCCGCCCGACGTCGCGCCCACGCAGGTCATAGTCGTGCCCGTCGCCCAGCATAAAGAGGGGGTACTTGAGCACGCGAACGCGCTTTTAGAAAAGCTTCGCGCCGCGGGCATTCGCGCCGACATAGACGAAAGCGACAATTCGCTCGGCTGGAAGTGCGCAGAGTACGAAATGCGCGGCGTGCCCGTCCGCCTTGAGATAGGTCCCCGCGACATAGAGGCGAAAAAGTGCGTGCTCGTCCGCCGCGACAACGGCGAAAAGACGGTCTGCGACCTTGAGGGGATCGAGGATAAGATCAAGGAAGAGCTTGCGGCGTTCGCGAAGGCTATTTTCGAAAAGGCGAAAAAGAACCTTGAGGACAACACCGTAGACGCCGAAACGCTCGACGAAATGATAAAGTCGCAGGAGGGCAGGTCCCGCTTCGTCCGCGCCCCCTGGTGCGGAGACGAGGCGTGCGAGGTCGCGATAAAGGAAAAGACCGGGCTCGCATCCCGGTGCATCCCCTTCGCGAAAGAGCATCACACCCACGACGGCGGCGTCTGCCCCGTGTGCGGCAAAAAGGCGCTTCATACCGTCGTTTTCGGCGTGGCGTACTGATATTAAAGACGATAAAAAACGCGGACGGGCAAAATGCCCG
>JAFSVO010000200.1 GCA_017444965.1 Clostridia bacterium
ATATCATGTTATTCTTCGCGGAATCAACCATCAGCAGATTTTTGAAGAAAAAGAAGATTATGATAAGTTTTTACGGATTTTAACCGACTGTCAGAGAATCAGCGAGTTTAAGCTGTTTGCTTATTGTCTTATGAGCAATCATATTCACTTACTTATCAAAGAAGAAAAAGAACCTCTCCGACAGTTAATGAAAAGAATATCTAACCGGTTTGTTTATTGGTATAATACTAAATACCAACGAGACGGTCATTTATTTCAAGACAGATTTAAGAGCGAACCGGTTGAAGATGATACGTATTTTGCAACGGTAGTCAGATACATACATCAAAACCCCTTAAAAGCCGGTTTATGCACTGATATTTCAGTTTACAATTTCAGTAGTTACAATTGTTTTTTTAATAATACTAATTTGATAGATAAGGATTACGTTTTTGGAATAATTCCTTTTGAACAGTTTGAGAGATTTAATAAAGAAAACGAAAACTACGAATGTTTGGAATCGAGCGATAAACCTTCAACGCGCGTTACAGACGAAGACGCTCGAAAAATAATATACAAAGTTTCTAAATGCAAATCGGCATCCGAGTTTCAAAGACTGGATAACGCTTTTAAAGAAAAGAGTGTCAGAGAGATCCACAAGCGCGGCGTTTCAATACGCCAAATATCGCGCTTATGCGGTCAATCAAAAGGAATAGTAGAACGGGTTTTAAGTATAAGCAGGGCATACAGGACATAGAACCGTCCCCTGTCTTAAAAGGAATTGAAAGCGCCATATGAAAATTGATGTTGACGTAGATTTTACCCTTGACACACCGAATTATTGGAATCATTTTTGGGATGGCAACGGAAGCCTTGGAGTCGGTGGCGGCGATCCGGATTCGTTGAGCAAATCCCTTCAGCTTTATCATCAAAGTATCTGGAGCAGAAAACTACCCTGCGGTGATACGATGGTGTTACAGTGCGGCAGCGGGCCGAATTACTTGACATGGAAGGATTTCCGCTTCGGCAGTGACTCTATTATTGTCAGTTTCCGCCATGAGAAGTATCGTCATATGTTGGACGAGGTGCAAAAGGTCGTACCGGATTACAAAACCTTTGTTGAGGATTATCTGCATAAAGCGTATACGATCGGCGGTACGATAATTTTTCCAAAGCACGCAGGAAGCATCAACCAAGCCAAAGGTACAAACCCAAAGCTTCGTGACCGCTGGGATTTGACGCTTGAATGCATTCGACGCTATTATTGCAAAAAAGAAAGTCCGATAAGCAAGACTCTTGCACGAGATAAAGACTTCTTTGATTTATTTATAGATTTCAAAGGATATGTTGATTATTTCTTTCTGCAGGATTGCGTAAGTACGGACTATAGCTCGGTAGAGATTTGGATTGGAAACGCGGAGTTCACCGACGATCCTCTTCCGAAAACCGTCGATGAGTATCTTCTATGGATCAACCGACAAATGGACTTCTTGGAGAAAAGAAACAAACGCATTGCTGCTGCATTCAAGCGATAACCGACAGATTTGTGCCGCTATGTATCGGGGCAGGTTTCGACCTGCTCCTTTTTTATTGCCCTCTCATCGAGCGACTCGCAGAAGACGCGCAAGGCAGCGAAAGACAGGGGACGGTTCTATGTCTTGAAAAGAAGACATAGAACCGTCCCCTGTCCTGTTGATTCAGATAACGGGTTCAAACGCAAACGCTTGGGTCACGGGGGAATGCTCGGAGTCGAGGAAGAAGAATTTGACGTTCTCCGCGGTTTTCAGGAATTCGAGGGCGGAGGCGGAGGCGTTGTGGGACAGGTCTACGTACGTTACGCCCGTCTGCCTGCCGGCGGCGTCGTACGACGCGGCGGCGAAGAACGCCGGGGTCTTCATAGGATCGGTAAACATGCCCGCGGTCATAAGGTACAAGGCGTCTGCGGCGTCGACCACGAAGTCGCCGTTTATATCCCAGTCGGGCTCGTCCGCGCCGCTTCCGTAGAGGATGCCGACGAGCATTTCCGTTACGTCTTCGGTATCGACGACTCCGTCTTCGTTTGCGTCGCCGTTAAAGGTCGAAACGGCGTCGGAGCAGATAATATGCAGGTTCAGGCGCTCGCCGTAGCCGCCCGTCTCGGTCCAGGAGGCGATGCGGATATAGGTGTTATGGGTTATCGTGATGGGTCCGTCGTAATAAAGCGCCGCGTCTTCGCAGGGGCAGGTGTCGTCAAGCGTGTAGCGGATGACGGCGCCCTCCGTCTCGCAGGAGATGATAAGCTGCGTGCCGGAGGCGACGCTCTGGAAGTCGCCTATATTCGCCGTCGGTTTTTTGGGCTTATCGGTGCCTAAAGCGTTTACGCCGACGTTAAGCTCAGCCGCCGCGTCTTCGCAGGTGAAGGTAAGAACGTCGTCGCCCGTGGAGAATGCCGTCGCCGCGAACGCCGCTCTGCCGTTTACGTCGGTAACGGCGGAGGCGGGCATGCTGTAAAGCCCGAAGAGCGAGCTTACGGACACTTCCCTGTTAGCTATCGGCTTGCCCTTCGTGTCGAGCAGGCGGACGGTTATCGAAAGTTCGTCGCCGACGTCGGACACGAGCTTGTTCGGGTAAGAGTGCTCTATGCTCGCGGGGATCTGCGTGATATCTAACGCGCCGCTTACGTAGCTTGCGGCGAACGCCTTGCCCGCGTAATTTAAGAAGGATTCGCTTACTGTAAGCGTTATCTCGCCGTCAAAGTCGTATCCCGCGGCGGGGGTTATATAAAGCGTTCTGCCGTAATATACTTCTTCGTTTTTGGGCGAGACTTCGCGGTCGATAAACTCAAACTCGACGGGAACGGACGCGCCGTTCTTCGTTACCGTTACGAGAGACGCGTTGTTTTCGAGCGCCGCGATATCCATATATTGAGTAAAGAGAACGCGTATCTCTTTGCCCGAGAAGGAAACGCTTTCTACCTCGGGCAGCGCCTGAGAGGTCATAGCTATATAAACCTCCATCTGCGGGGGCGGCACGGGCAGCCAGCCGTCGACCGCCGCGGGGTCGCCCGAGCTCGTCGCCATGTAATAGCCGCTCTTGGTCGCCGTAACGAGCCAGTCGCCCGTGGGCGTCATCCAGTCGAAGACGCCGTTTTCGCCCGTAACTATCGGGTTTATCTGCTCGAACTCGGAAGCGTCCCACAAAGCCGGGTCGCCGTTATCGTCTTTATAGTACGCCGTGACGACCGCGCCCTCTATCCTGTTGGACGCGACCGCCTCGTATATAAAGCCCGAGGGGTCTATGTACTTCGAATGCTTGAGGTCGTCGTCATCGTCTTTGCCCTTATGCTTGCCGCACTCGTCGGCGACGCAGTCCCAGCAGTATTCGACCATCTTGTAAACGATGACCTCGGAAAGCGCCGCGCCCGCCTCGCAAAGGGAGCCCCAGGCGAAGGAGGAAACGGCGTAGACCGCGCCCGCGGTGCCCGCGAGAAGCCCTATGGCGGAGCCGATGTCGCCGACAAGGGTAAGCACGAGCTGTTCGCAGGTGACGGCGAACTGCGCCGCGTAGACCATGCGGTAACGCCCGAGCCACTTGCGAAGGTCTTCGCACTCGTCCTTGCAGTCCTCGCTGACGTCGCCCTGGCGCGCCTGCCACGCCATGCGCACCTCGTCTAAATTGTTCTGTATCTGACCCGCGAAGGTAACGAGCGCGTCGCATACGTCGAATGCGCCGCTTATCGTGTCGTAGATAAGGAACGCGACGCTGACGACGGGCAGATTCAGCACCTTATCGACGGCGTTTAAAGCCGAGTGGGCAAGCTTCGTAAGCGTGGCGAGCTTTTTAGCCGCCTGGCCGCCGCCCTTGGTAATGGCTTTAAGCTCTTCCTGCCGCGCTTTTAAGTCTGCTATGTGGTTTTTGAGCTTTGCCGACAGGCTCTCCAAACGGTTGAGCTGCTCTGTGTTGAGATCTATCTTCTCAAACACGGTGCCTAAATATTCCTTCATCTTGTCGGCGCCGCCGCCGTGCGTGCCGAAGAAGGCGTCGAGCTGCTCTTCCGCCTCGATATCGAACATTATCTTGTCAAGCTCGTTTACCTTGTTCTGCGCGTATTCTATCTGCTGCTGATACTCTAAATACTTATACCCGACGTCGACTATCTGGTCTAAGAAGGTAAGCACAAGTGAGCCGTAGCCCCTTACGTACTCGAAGAGCTCTTCGACCTTGGTCGCCGCCTCGGTAACGACGTTATATTCGACGGTGTTTTCATCGAGCTCTTCCCAGTAGTCGGTGTAATGGTGGCCGAACCAGTCGCCGCGAAGGTCGTCGTTTTTAAGGTTCAGCGCCGCCGCGGCGGGCGTGAAGGTGTTGCCTATCGGCATATCGAAGCCGAAGTCGCAGGTAAGCTCTATCTCCATCTCTTCCGCCGGGAAGTAGACGAGCATAACGCCGTTATAATATCTTACGTATACCGTGCCGAGCCCTTCCGTCGTCTGAGGTACGAAGCCGTTTTCGGAAAGGAAGGTCTGCGTGTAGGAAACGTGCCGCGCGCCCGTTATAAAGTCGCTCGCGGCGTAGACCTGGCCTAAGTCTTTAAGCGCTCCGTTATTTCCGAAAAGGGCGCTGTTTTCGGCGTAATCGGTAAGAGAGCTTAAGAAATCGTCTACCGCCGCGTGATATTCGTTCGACTGCTGAGCCGCGACCGTAATGCCGTTTTTGGCTTCGGTATCGAGCGAATCGGTCATCGCCAGAATGGAGGTAAGCGCCGTTATATCCGTTTCGGGATACTCCTCCCTCAGCGCCTCTGCCGTATCCAAAAGTTCCGTTATATTGGCGTAAGAGCCGTCAAGCGCGCTTACAAGGCGGTCGCCGTTTTCCTCTACGCCTATCTTCTTTTCCCCGTCGGGCAGGACGCGGAAGGTATAGGAGAACTTCTCTACAAGCGTGTCGGGCGAATAGACGCCGGGCTCAAGCTCAAGCGTTCCGTCGAAGGTGCCCGTCTCTTTATTGTATTTGAGCAACATATAACGGGTGCTGCCGACGCCCATATTGAGATTGAAGAACACGTTGCCGTTCTCGACGTTTTCGGGGTGGTCTATCTTCATCGAGAAGTTATAGGCGCATTTTACGGCGTAGGTGCCGTCGGGGTTCATATTCTTCGGTATGACGTAGTAAAGAAGGCCGTTGCTTTCGACCCACTTGGCTATTCTGCCCGCCCCGTCGTAGTACGCGCGGACGCGGGTCGAGCCGCCTTCCGCGCCGGCGAAGGCGCTGCCGTGCACGGGAAGGGGTCTTCCGCTCCTGTCGTACTGAACGAAGGTTATATCGAGATACTGCGCGAGGGCGCCGAAGAGAGAGCCCTCAAAATAGGTGACCTTCTGCTCGTCTATAAGGATATATTCGCCCTCTTCACTCTCGCGCACCACGCCGCCGTCGAAGACGAGGCGTTTTTCGGGCTCGGCGCAGACGGCGGTGACGTACGTCGTCGTCATGCCGTCGCCGCGGCAGACCGCCGGGAACTGGATCGTCTTGCTCCAGCCCTTGCGGATAAACCCCGTAAAGCCGCAGCCGGGCGAAAGCTCCAGAAGCGCGCCGTCGGCGTATACCTGAACGTAAAGGTCGGTCAGGATCTCGTTCGACTCTATTTTGACGGTATGGTTCGCCGTGTCGGCGGGCGCCGACGCGGGCAGGCGGCTGACGCCCATTTCACTTAACAGGTCGTCCGAGTTTTTGACCGAAAAGTCTTTGTAATAATAGGTGTCGCCGTCGCAGGTGAGCTGTACGGTGTAGCCCTTTACAAGATATTTATAGGGAACGTAAACGATAAACTTGCAGGCGCCGCCCGTAAAGGTGACGTACAGGTGCGTTATGCCCGTCTCAAAATCAATATATAAGTCGTTGTCCTGAACGTAGAAGGGCTCCTCTGCGCGCGACTCCCACATATACTCGCCGCCTAAGATAAGGAACGCCATATCGTTTATCGTGCCGCCCTCGAAGGTGAACTCAAG
>JAFSVO010000201.1 GCA_017444965.1 Clostridia bacterium
AGCCGAATAACAAGGAAAGCGCGGCAAAGCCGCGCTTTGTTATTTCATGCGGCTTTGCCGCATACCTTAACCGTGAACGCAGTTCACGATTTCACCGCCTGTGGCGATTTCACCGCTGAAAGCGATTTCACGCGCGGCTTTTGCCGCGTATTTCACTGCGCCGAAAGTCATTTCGGCGCCTATATCGCTTCCACCCTTTCGAGAAACTTTACAAGTCCCGCGGGGTACTCTTCGTTTTCCGAAAGTCCCGTGTCGCCGAGCAGCACGAGATTTTTGTTATCGCCGTGGTAATCGCTTCCCGCCGTGACGTAAAGGTCGTATTTTTCGGCGAGGGACAGCGCCTCGCCCCGAAGCTTATCCGAAAAGCCCGAATAATAACCCTCTATGCCCGAAAGCCCGTATCCCATAAGCCTGCGGAGCCGTTCGTCCATCTCGTCGCCTAAGATAAGCTCGTCGCCGCTTCCGTAAAAGGGGTGCGCCAGCACGGGCACGCCGCCCGAGCCGAGCACGCCCTCTATCGCCTCTTCGGGCCTTATGAATCCCTCGTTTACGCGGATGGGATCGAGGAAATTTTTTATGGCTTTTTCCCTGTCGTCCGTGTAGCCGTACTTTACGAGAAGGTTGCCTATATGCGGCTTTCCCGGGTTATCGAGCGACAAAAGCCGCGATATCTCTTCCTTCGGAAAAACTATCCCCATTTTGGCTTTCAGCCCGTCGAGCCGCGCTTTGACTTTATTCATACGGATAGAGTGCCCGCGCGAAACTATCCTCTGCACAGACTCGCCGTGCGGGTCGAAGCCGTAGCCTAAAATGTGATACTTTCCCTTTTCGTCCCTGCATGAAAACTCGACGCCGGGAATAAAGCGGGGCGAGCCCTCTTTTAATAGCCCTTTTATCACGTCCGCCGCTTTTACGGCGTCGTGGTCGGTTATTGAGAAAACCTCTATGCCCGCGTCCGCGACCTTACTAAGCACTTGTCCGGGCGCGTCGGTGCCGTCGGACACGGTCGAGTGCATGTGAAAGTCTATCCGCGGCTTGCAGTCAGCCATACGCGCCCTCCTTTTTCAGAACTTCTTTTTAAGCGTAAGGATATTTTTGCCGTCCTTATACTCGTAGGAAACACCGTCCATTATCTGTTTGGTCAGATATATCCCGAGCCCGCCTATCTGCCTCTCTTCCGCGGAAAGGGTGACGTCGGGGTCCTCCTTTTTAAGCGGGTCGTACGGGACGCCGCCGTCGATGAAAGTAAGGGTAAGCGCACGCGGCTCGCCCGACACCTCAGCCCGCACGAACGCTTTGCCCTTTCCGGGCGCGTAGGCGTAATTTGCGATATTCACGAAAATCTCTTCCGCGGCAAGGTTTATCTGCATCTCTGTCTTCGGGGAGCAGTCGGCCGCCTCTAAGCGCGCGTCGATATAATCGAGCACCTTCTGAAGATTGTCGACCTCGGCGTCGATCTCTAACCCGTCTTCGGCTTTCGCCGCGGCCTCCTCCGTTTCAAAGGTAAGCGAATCTATCCGCGGCAAAATGTCCAAAAGGCGTTTTCTCCACGCGTCTATAAGGTCTTTGTCGGCGTTGTGGCGTATGCCCCAGTCGACGAGGTTCGCGCAGGAAAGGCAGCGCACCTTGCGCGCGGCGTCGGCTATCCTGTTTTCGTCATTCGTGCCGATATAGGCGGCAAGGCTGTCGTGCCAGAACTTGTTCGCGACGTCGGAGGTGTAGCCCTGGAACTTTAAAACTATGCTCGGGTCGTTTTCCGAATAGCCGACGTAGGCGTTGCACATGCGCATAAGGTCGAATATCGGGTGCCCGACCGAAAGCGTGTCCATATCTATGACAAGCACCTCGTCGCCCGCGAGCACGATGTTTTTAGTGTGGTAATCGCCGTGGATCATGCGGTTGCATTCGGGCACGTCCTCTACAAGCTTAATAAGCTTATTTCCGAGGTCGGGCGGCAGCGTTTCCGCCGTTCTGCGCACGCCCGTAAGCACCTTTTCCTTTATCGCGGGGAGCTTGCCCTCGGGCACAGAGGTGCCGTGTATCTTTTTGAGCATATTGACGTATTCGGAAAGGCACCAGTCGTATTTATCCGGCTCGTTTGCGAGTATCTTTGAAAAGGACCTCGCGTTCAAAAGCTCGAAGACCGAGCCGTAGCTGTCGCCCACTTTAACGACGTCGTAGGAAATTGCGGTAGGTATGCCCAAAACGAGCGCCAAGCGTGCGACCTCGCGCTCGTGCTGTATCTCGGAGAGCGCGTCGGCGTTTTTGTACGTCTTTACGACGTTGTCGCCGTCTATGCGGTAGACCTTGCCGTTGGCGCCCTCGCCTATCACCTCGCACCCCTCGACCGAAACGACGCGGTACGCCTTTTCGACCTTCATCATTTCGGTAAACCCGGTCATCTCGAAAATATCGTAGACGTCAACCGAGGCGCCCGTAATTTTAAGCTCGGGGAAGCTCTTTTTAATGCGCAGGATAACGCGAAGCCCCGCGCTCGAGATATACGAAAGCTCGGACGCGTCAAGTATGACCTCGGCGCCGCTTTTCCCCTCGAGCTGCGAAAGTATATCCGCCTCGGTCTGCGCGGCGTTGTTTGAGTCTATTCTGCCGGAAAGCTTTACCGTTACGTTTTCCATTTTCAAAACCTCTTTTTTATTACTTTTTATCCTGCCCGCCTCTGTATTCAAGGCAAAGCATGGTAAGGTCGTCGAACTGCTCGGCGTTTTTTACGAAGCCGTCGACCGACGCCCGCACGTTTTCAAGTATCTTTCGGGGCGACGCGTCTTTTTCGGCGTTTAACGCCTCAAGCATGCGCCCGTCGCCGAACATTTTCCTGTCGCCGTCGGCGGCTTCGGGCACGCCGTCGGTGTAGAGGAATATCTGAGAGCCGGGCTCTAAAGTAAGTTCGTACTCTTTGTATTTGATGCCCGGCATACCGCCTATGAAGAGGCCGTGCTCGTCCTTTAAAAGCTCGAACTTGCCGCCGGGCGCCTTAATCGCCGGGTATTCGTGCCCCGCGTTCGCGGCTTTTAGCTTGCCCGTGGACAGTTCGAGGATGCCGAGCCAGACGGTGACGAACATATCCTCTTTATTGTTCGAACAGACCGAGGCGTTAGAGTCTGTAAGTATCTGCGCCGGTCTTTTGCCCATCATGGCGTTGTTCGCGAGGATTATTTTAGACGCC
>JAFSVO010000202.1 GCA_017444965.1 Clostridia bacterium
AAAAATGAAGAATATTTAAATAATTATGCATTTAAATATTTTAATGTAAAAAATGAATCAGAAATTTTGGATTATAAAATTTTAAAGTCCCCAGACATTACTTATAGTGAGAATAAAGAAGAAGGAGGAAATGTGACAATTTCATGCCAATTTAATAAATTAGATATAGAAAAAGGTAAAGCAAATATAACATATTTTTTTAAAGTTGTTGAAAATTCCACATATTATTATGGAGAAGAATGCAATACAATAGCTATTACTCAATCACCCTATTATACAACATATGAAAGAAATGGTCAAGTGGTACTTGCTCTTAACAGTGAAAAAACGCCGCGGGCGCGTTCGACGGGTGCGACGCTTTAACGCGCGTTACGCTTCCCGAAGGTATCTCGGTCATTCCGCCGAGGGCGTTTTACGCCTGCGCGCAGCTTCAGGACGTCGATATCCCCGACAGCGTTGCGAGCATAGGGTATATGGCGTTTTCAGGCAAATAAAGGTGAAAGCGCCTTTATTTGCGTGAAATAATTTGCTTCGCAAATTGTGAAATACGGCGCGGGGCGCCGTGTGAAATAACGGCTTCGCCGTTATGAAATACAAGCCTGCGGCTTGTATGAAGGTATGCGCTTTCAGCGCATGAATAATAAAAAGGGCGCGGCGAATGCCGCGCCTATTAAATTTCATGCGGCTTCGCCGCATACCCGATGAAATCATCCCGAAGGGATGTATGTGATCAGCCGAAAGGCTGCATGTAATCAAGCTGCAGGCTTGTATGTCATCAACCCGAGGGGTTGTATGTTATCAAGCCGACGGACAGGATACATACACGGTTTCACCGTGATTACATACGCGGCGGCGCGCCGCGATTACATACAGCGCGTTTCACGCGCCGATTACATACCATGCCTTCGTTCCGTCGGCTTGGATATATTCTTAAAAAAGAGCCTCACAGCTCTTTTTTTAAGAATATGCATTCCGGCTGCGCGTCGCAGACGGGGATGGTTATCTTTATTATTCCCTGCGGCGAGTATTCGGCGTAGCCGATGCCGTAAAGCCCGTCCTTTGACGGGTCTTCGTCGGTTATCTTGTAGGCGCCGCCGCCGCGCGGGCGAAGAAGCCGGAACTTTATTTTCGTCCCGAAAAACTCGAGCGTTCTGCCCTTTATCTTAAGGTCGTTGCAGCCGCGCTCGTCGATCCACCTGCCCGAAAGCTCCTTATAAACCTCCGGCTCAGCCTCGTCGTAATTGCCGTAGCGGCTGTTGCCGGTCGGCTTCAGTACCGTGCGGCTCTCGCCCGTGATGGGGAACTGCTGAACGTAAGTCAGCTCGCCGTCCTTAAAGAAAAGATCCTTTACCGAGGCGTAGTCGGTTGCCGACCCCTCGTACCGCAGCCCCTTATTTTTTAAAACAAATCTCACGCCGCCGTCTGCCTCTTCGGCTTTATAGGGCGTTTTCAGAACGACCCCGCCGCGCCAGAGCACGGCGACGCTTTTTTTATCTATCTCTATTCTCGTGCCTATAACGTGCGGCTCTTCGAACGCGCCGAAAAAATCTTCGTTTTTCATGCTTTTCCTCCGGACTTTTTATAAAATTATACCAAGAAGCGCGAATTGATGTCAAGAAATAAAAAAGGGTTGCTTTTAAGATATATATATTATAAAATAATATTTACTATGGATAAAATTAACGAAACGGGATCCCAAGAGGTCAAAAAGGGAATAAAAAGAGGCGGGACGTTCGCTTTTATAGCGGCGATCCTTTGTTTGGTGTGCTCTCTTCTGCTCGCCGTAGAGACCATGCGGATAGAGAAAAATCAGAGCGCGCTCGCCGAGCTTTACGACGAATACAATAACTACGTCACCGTGTCGCAGCTTTTGCGCCTCGGCTCGGACGAGCTTTCGGAGCAGGTGCGCCTTTACGCTGTGACGGGCGACCTTCAGTACATGAACGCCTATTTTCAGGAGGCGAACGTCACCCGCAGCCGCGACCGCGCGCTTCAGATGCTTCGCGAGCACGACGACCCCTTCGAGGCGCTTCCTCACCTTGCCGAGGCGCTTCAGTATTCGGTCGACCTTATGAGGATAGAATTCAAGTCGATGAAGCTTGTTTCACAGGCTTACGGAAGGGGAGCGGACGGCATACCCTACGAAGAGGTGCGCGACGCCGCTTTAACCCCGGAAGAAGAGGCGATGACCGCCGCGGAAAAGAGGGAATACGGGCTTTTTCTTCTTTTCGACGAGGTCTATGAAAACGAAAAGGGCAAGATCTGGGATAAGACGGACAGCGTGCTGCAAAGCGCGATAATCCATACGGACGAGCTTCTGACGGACATAAGCGCGGCGCAGGAAAACAGCATCGCGCGGCAGAGGATATATCTTATACTCTTTATCGCGTCGGTGATAGCGCTCGGCTCGATAATCATTGCCCGTACCAAGACGGACATTATCCGCGAGGAAAAATTAGAGGACGTCGAGATGCTTTCCGAGCACCTTTCCGAAGAGCTTGCCGAGGCGACCGTCCGCGCAAACGAGGATCCTTTAACGGGGCTTTATAACCGCGCCGCCTACAAGGCGAGGATAGAGGCGCTTCAGAAGGACGGCAAGCGGGATTTTGCGATACTCGCGTGGGATATAAACGACTTAAAGCGCGTAAACGACAATTACGGGCACGACGTCGGCGATATATATATCCGCAACTGCTGCGACGTCTTCTGCGAGATATTCAATAAGAAAAGCGTATACCGCACGGGCGGCGACGAGTTCGCGGTGGTGCTCGTCGGCGACGATTTCGAGCGGCGCGACGAGCTTATGGAAAAGCTTAAAGCCGCCGAGACGAGCGCCGAAAAAATACCCACCTTCGACGCCGGAAAAGCCGGATTCGCCTACGGCCTCGCCGTCTTCCGCCGCTCGGGCGGCAAGACCGCAGAGGAAGTGCAGAAGCAAGCCGACGAATTAATGTATGAAAAGAAAAGGGAAATGAAGAACAAATAAGTTAAAAAAGAGCCCGCGGGGCTCTTTTTTAAGTCGATATATATCCGCAAAAGCGGATATTCGATATATTTCGCTTGCGCGAAATTCGATGTACGGCCTTCGACCGTTCGATATTTTTCGGCTTACGCCGAAAAGAGAATGGGGGAACAACCCCTCACCGCTTCGCGGACAGCTTTCTCGCTGCGGCTCGGGCACGTTTCGGGTCTGACAACCCACCGGGTTGTCATTCAACACCGAAACGCCGCTTCGCTACCCCTTACACAGGGGAGCCTTATAAATTATGCGGCTTTGCCGCATACCGAAACGTTTTGCCTTCGGCAAAACACATCACTGTGAACGCAGTTCACAACATCACTTTTGCGAAGCAAATACATCACTTTCGGCTGAAAGCCGAAAACATCACTTAAAAAAGAGCCCCGAGGGGCTCTTTTTTATGAAATAAGCGGCTTGGCGTTTATTTCTTCTTGTACTCGACCTTGCTGCCGAAGCTGTCTTCGATGGAAAGCGTGTTGCCGCTTACCGTATAGGCGAATTCGTTGGGCGTGGTGTTGCCGGTATAAAGGATCTTGACCGTTTTGCCGTCGTCCTCGTAGGTAAAGTTCATTACGGTCGAGCCCGCGGTGTAATTGCCCGTGCCGTCGGCGTTAAAGGTGTAAACGTAGCCGCCGTTGACGTATTCCCACGAGCCGATTATGGCGCCGGCTTTGGCGTCGGAGCCGCCGTCCGCGGGCTTGTCTTCCTTCGCGGGGGAAGACGCGGCTTCGGGATAATCGGACTTTTTGTAGCCTATTATTTCGGCAAGCTCGTCAAAGCTTTTGCCCATGCAGTCGTTTATCTGGCTCTCTGAGAAACCGGGGTTTTCGTCCGTCCAGCCCGTGTCGTCAAGGCGCCTGAAATTAAAGCGCAGCGTAACGGAGCCGGCTTCCTTTTCTATGGGTATGGTCGTGCTGAGGGTGCCGTCCTTTTCGGTCATCGGGACGTCTTTAAACTCGGCGTTTATCCATTTGCCGGAAAGAAGGATACCGTCGCCCTCAAACCTCGCGGTCAGGTCCTCAATAGGCGTGTCCTCGACGAAAAGCCCGATAAAGGGGGTTATTTCGCCTTTTTTGTCAATATTGAATCTGGCGATAGCGGCGACCGTTCCCGTAAGGTCTTCGTATTTCTGCCTACCGTCGACAAACTTTACGCAGCCGTTCCAGTCGCCGCCGAAGCGCGCGATAAGCGCCGCGTTGTCGGACGCTTTTTCGCCCTTGCCGCAGGCGCAGAAAAGCGCGGCGCACATGATAAGCGCGAGCGTTAACGCAATAATCTTTTTCATTTCTTTTCCTCCTAAAAGTAAACCTTCGCAGTCACTTGACTGCAGACGTTATTTTACCATTTTTTCGGGAAAGTGTCAACATAGGGGGAGAGTTAAAAAAGAGCCCTTCGGGGCTCTTTTTTAGTCGATATATATCCGCTGAAGCGGATATTCGATATATTTCGCTTGCGCGAAATTCGATGTACGGTCTTTGACCGTTCGATATTTTTCGACTTACGCCGAAAAGAGAACGGGGGAACAACCCCTCAGGGCACTCCGTGCCCTTCTCGCTGCGGCTCGGTCACGCCGCGGCTCTGCGTGTCACCGACACGCATTCACTACCGCGTCGCCGTTTCCCTACGCCTGCGGCTCGCATTCTGCTCGCCTCGCCGCACTCGCGGCGCGGGACAGAAGTCCCGTCCTTCGCTCCGCTTCGGAAGGCGCATTTATCAATAGGCGCGTTTCGCGCATGGAATAATAGGGGATCAGTTGAGTTATTAGTTGAAAGCTTTAAAAAAGAAACAAGCAAATAATAAGTGCTTTTATTAAAACCGTGCGGTCGATTTTTGACAGCACGGTTTTAAGTTTTATTTTCACGGTCTCCCGAAGGCGTTTTTGCCGACCTGAGCAGCGGGAGGGACGGCGACGTCCTTAAGACCGGGGCAGCCGTGGAAGGCGTAAGCGCCTATCTTCTTTATCCCTTTCGGCAGGACGACCGTCTCAAGCGCTTCGCAGTACTGAAACGCCCTCGCGCCTATTTCCTTAACGCTTTCGGGTATCTTTACGCTTTTAAGCGACTTGCAGTCACGAAAGGCGTGATCCTTTATCTTTTCAAGCCCTTCGGGAAGGTCGACGCTTTCGAGGGAAACGCACGCATTAAACGCGTATTCCTCTATTATTTTCACGCTTTTCGGGATATTGACGCTTTTAAGTTCAAAATCCGCCTCGAAGGACTGGCAGCCGACGGAGTCGATGCCTTCGGGGAGACGGACGCTTTCAAGTTTTGAGCATCGATAAAAAATCGCTCCCTTATACTCTTTGACTCCGTCGGGGACGTAAACGCTTTTAAAGTCGCAGAAACTAAAGGCTTGTTCTATTTCCTTAACGCTTTCGGGTATTTTCACGCTTTCAAGGGGGCAGTACTCAAAGGCGTTGCTGCCTATGCGCTCGAGCCCCTCGGGAAGGTCGACGCTTTTAAGGGAGAAACAATTATGAAAGGCGGAGGCTTCGATCTCTTTTACGTTTTTGGGGATATTCACGTTTTTAAGAGAGACGCAGTCGTTAAAGGTGTCGCACCGAATGCTTGAAAGCCCCTCGGGCAGGGTGACGGCTTCAAGCGTTTTGCACCGTGTAAACGCCCACGCGCCAAGTTCTTTTACGCTTTCGGGGATCTTTATCATCTTAAGAGAAGCGCAGTTCTCAAAGGCGCCGCCGTCTATAACGAGAAGCCCGTCGGAAAGGGTGACGGTTTCGAGAAAAACGCAGTTTTGAAACGCTCTTCCGCCTATTGTTTTCACGCTTTTCGGGATATCGATCCGCGTGAGCCGTCTGCAGTCGCGAAACGCCCATAAGCCTATGCTTTCAAGCGTTTCGGGCAGGACGACCGCCTCAAGGCGCCACGACTTTTTAAACGCGTCGGCGCTTACCGACTTAACGCCGTCCGGCACGGTCACGGTAACGCCGCTCGCGTAACAGTCGAAAAGGACGTTATCGACGATGACGAAGCCGTTTTCGTCGGAAAGCTTGTCGCAGCCGAGGAAGACGCCCGATAAGTCTTCGGCTTTTACGGAGGGGGGAAGGGAAACGCTTTCGAGGGAAACGCAGTCGCGGAAGGCGTAGTTACCTATTTTTTCAAGGGTGGAAGGGAAGGAGACGCTCTTAAGGTTTTTACAGCCGGAAAAGGCGTCGTCTTCTATTACGACGAGCCCTTCGGGCAGGACGACCTCTTCGACCGTTTGGTTATTTGAGAAAACTTCGCATCCTATCCGGGTGATCCCGTCGGGCACGGCGACGCGCTTTTCCGCGCCGGAGTAAGAATAAAGAGTACCGTTGTAAACATCGAAGACGTTTTCGCGATCCATTTTATTTCCTCCCTTTTGTTTTACGGACTTATTTTACGCGGAAGAATGTACCGAATTGGGGACGGGCGGGGCAAAAAAGCGGGGCGCTTTTTTAGTCGATATATATCCGCTGAAGCGGATATTCGATATATTTCGCTTGCGCGAAATTCGATGTACGGTCTTTGACCGTTCGATATTTTTCGGCTTACGCCGAAAAGAGAACGGGGGAACAACCCCTCAGGGCACTCCGTGCCCAGCTCCCCTTACACAGGGGAGCCTTATAATTTGCGCCTGCGGCGCATACATTGTGAACTTGTTTTGCGTTTTTAACGCAAAACATATCGAAAGTTTACGGCATATCTCGCCTTCGGCGAGGTATGCGTAAACTTATATCGAAAGCATTTGTTATATCTCGCCGAAGGCGAGATATAACAAATGCTTATATCGAACGCCGTAAGGCGTATCTCGATGAAAAAGGGCGCGTTTACGCCCTTTTCATTCCTTCGGCATTTGTTTCATTTCGAGGTGCAGGAGGACTGTGGCGAGGATGAAGGAGGCGACGTCGCATATAGGCGTCGTTATCATTATCCCGTCAAGCCCCAAATAATGCGAGAGTATCAAAAGAGTCGGCATAAAAATGAGTAACTGCTTTGAAAGGGAGATGAGCGCGCCCTTGCCCGCCTTGCCTATCGCGGGGAAGAAGGTCGAGGCGGCTATCTGTATGCCGTGGACGAACATGACGCGGGTGTAAACTCTGGCGTACGTCACGGCGAATTCGAAGTAAAGGTCGCTGCCGCCGCCGAAAAGCCCGATAAGCCACCGCGTCTTTATCTGGAAAAACGCCCAGATTATTACCGCCAGAGTGGTCGTTACCGTTAAAAGAAGCTTTAAGGTCTTTCGCACGCGGGTAAAATTTTGCGCGCCGTAGTTAAAGCTGAATATCGGCTGACCGCCCTGCACCATGCCGATGACCGCGGCTATGAAGACCGAGCATATTTTGGTAACTATCCCCGCGGCGGCGATCGTTATCTCGCTGCCGTAGACCGACAGCGCGCCGTATTTGCGGAGAAGGTTATTGAGCGTTACCTGAACTATCACCATAGAGCCCTGGAAAATAAAGGAGGAAAGCCCGAGCTTCCATATCCTTGAAAGATACCGCGGGCGGGGGATAAAGTCATCTTTTGAAAGCGTAACGCTCTTAAAACGACGGATATAAAGGGCAAGCATACACGCCGAAATGAACTGACCTATGACGGTGGCGAGCGCCGCGCCGAACATGCCCCATTTGAAAACGTGCATAAAAAGCGCGTCAAGCCCGACGTTAATAAGCGCGCCGCATATCAGGCTCGCCATGGCGTAGGTAGAGGCGCCGTCGCCGCGCACGAGCGCGTTCGAGCCGACGCAGAACATAAGGAATGGTATGCCGAGGCTCGTTACGGAGGCGTAAGTTACGGCGTATTCGAGTATGTCGGGGGTCGCGCCGAACGCCGTCATAACGGGGGTGACGAAGATACGCACCAACGCCGCTATCAAAACGCCCGCCAAAAGCAGGAAAGAGAAGGAGGCGCCGACGTATTTCCCGGCGTCCTTTTCGTTTTTGCGCCCGAGCTCTAAGTTAAACGCCGCGGCGCCGCCGAGCCCCGTCATAAGACCTATCGCCAAACAGACGGTAGTTAAGGGGAATGCGACGTTCGTCACCGCGTTGCCGCGAAAGCCGATGATATTTCCGATAAATATCTGGTCGACTATGTTGTAAAGGGCGTTTACAAGGTTTGCTATGACCGCGGGCAGCGCCATTTTAAAGAGAAGCCGCGGCACGGGAAGATAGCCTAAGGGGTTTTTATATTCGTTTTCCATAATTATCACCGAAAATTAAATAATACGGGAAAATGATAACACGCAAGACAAATCGTGTCAACCCAAGCGGGGTGACACGGTGAAATCTTTTGCCGCGGAAGCGGCAAAAGGTGAAATCGCTTTCGCGGTGAAATCGCCTGCGGCGATGAAATCGTGAACTGCGTTCACGGTTAAGGTATGCGCTTCGCGCATTAGTATATAG
>JAFSVO010000203.1 GCA_017444965.1 Clostridia bacterium
ACGCCGTATTTCACGACGGCGAAGCCGTTATTTCACGATTTGCGAAGCAAATCATTTCACGCCGACAAAGTCGGCAGGCAGCGCGCCGACAAAGTCGGCAGGCAACGCGCCGACAAAGTCGGCATTTCTGTATGCGCCTCGCATATTTTTCCGTCGGTATCACTTGTGATACTGACTTTTTTATTTTTATATGATAATATTATTGTGTATAGATATATACGTTTTTTATAGGGAGGAGCCGGAATGAAAAGGATATTAAAGCTTTCGTTCGTTCTCGTCTGCGCTTTGGCGCTCTCGCTCTGTCTTATGACGGCGGCGCGCGCCGACGCTGTTTACACCATTAAAGAGACGGTCAACGCGTCCGAGTGCCCCTCGGGCGACATAGTCCTTACGGGCGACACGACGCTCGTTATGGATAAAGACCTTACGCTGCGCTCTATACGCGGCGACTTTTCTCTTACCGTTCTGGACAACGGCGGGCACACGCTGACCGTCAGCACGCCTTTAGACCCCAACGTGATAACCGCGAACGGCAAGGGGCACGGCATTTCGGTAAAAAGCTTTACCTGCGACGCGGCTTTGAAGATAACCGCGCGCAAGGACGGTCTTAACATAGACGGCGATATCAACTTCACAGGCCCCTCCCTTACGGTTTTTTCTAAAAGCGGCGACGCCGTCTATTCGAGAAACGGCAGTATATATCTTGCCGGCGTGTGCGATATAAGAGCCGGCGACTGTCCCGTACGTTCGGTAAAGGGCGGCGTATTTTTCGACGGCTCTTACCTTTCCGCGATATCCGACAGCTCGTACAACTACGCTATTGTCGGGCAGAGCGTCGACCTTCGCGGCGGCGTTATTATAGCCGCCTCGGGCGCGAACTGCATAGTCGCCAACGGTAATGAAGGCATGTATCTTCAGGGCGACGTGACCGCCTCGTCGCAGGTCGATTACGGCTCGGTCCTTAACGCGCGCCGCGGCGACATGGTCATAGGCGCGGGCTCCTCCGTCACGGTCGTCGGCGGCGGCTACGGCATTTATACGACGGGCGGACTTCTTATAGGCGGCTCGACCGTCGATATTACCGCGAAATCGAAGGACGGCATATGCGTCTACGCGGGCAATTTTAACGCCGAAGGCTCGGACATTAAGATAACCGCGCCCACGAGCTGCGTTTACGTAAGAAGCGGCGACGTCACCTTTAACGGCACGTCGCTTGACGCCGAGACGTCTAAAAAAGATTATTACTGCTTTTTGTGCAGCGGCAGCGCGAGCTTTAACTACGGCTGCGATATAAAGCTGGTCTCTCCCTCCGGCGCCATAGTCGCGCGCGGCGAGAAGCTTTTTATAGACTGCCCCTTTAAATCGGGCACGACGGATGACGACAGCTGCGTCGCCCTCTCCTGCCCGAACGGCGATCTCGATATAAGATCCCACGCCGACGTCACCGCGATAAGCGCGGGTCAGGCGGTCTGCGCGAAAGAACTTCACGTTTTAGGGCCCCTTTACGCCCGCGCCTATAAGCACGAGGCGGTAGTGACGGAAGAATTCGTCGTCCAGGAGGCGAAGCTTACCGCCATCTCGCCCAAGACGGCGCTTTTGGTAACCGGTTACGGCGGATGCGCTATTTTGCACGGCGGACAACTCGATCTTCAGACGACCGACGATAAGGACGCCTACGCGCTTAAAACAGAGAAGGCCGACGTTTACTGGAATGATAGGGCCGTTACGGTAAAGATAAGAAGCGTTGGCGGCGGCATATGGTCCGCAAAATCGGTACAGACGCACGTCATGAACCCGAACGGTATCAAGTTTGACATAGAGTCGGAAAGCCTCCCCTGCATCCACGCGCAGAACGGCAAATTTGTTTTGAGAAACGCCGACCTTGACCTTTACTGCGCCGGCACAAACGTCGCGGCGATATACGCCCCATCAGCCGTTACCCTCGGAAACTGCGTGTCGAATATAACGTCCCCCAACAACGTCGGCATACTATCTTACGGAGATATAACGGTATCGGGCGGCGAACTTAACGTCGAGAGCAAATACAACGCCTTATCCACCAATAATAATAACGTAATTTTCGAGAACGGCGCCGCGGCGTCTGTAAACTCTTCGAACCTGTACGCGATCTACGCGTACAGAGTAACGGTAGGCGAGGGCTGCGACGTCACCGCCGAAACGAACGGCGACGGCTCCGACCGGTATGAAGGCGCCGCCATAGTCGCCTATTGCGGCACCGTTTTCGTCAACGGCAAATTAAGAGCCACCTCGCCGGAAGGCGTCCAAAAACCCATCCGCACGCCGAGCGGCGGCGGCATCGTACTCGGCGAAAACGTCCGCGTGACAAAGCCCGCCGCGGGTTACGTCTCGCGTTACGAGTCAAATCACATGTATACGGACCGCGTTGGCAGTATGAAAAACTCCGCGAACGAAGTAAAAATACCCACGAACGACGTCGAGTTCGACTCAATACCCATAGAGGGCACGGTGACGCTTGACACGTACGTCGCGAAGCCGGGCGACCTTATCAGGGACGCGTCGAATATCACGAACGACCCCGAGCCATACCAATACTCACGCTGGGAAAGAAGCGCCAACCGCGAAGAATGGGAAACGGTACTTGAGAACAGGTACAATTACACCGTAAAGGCGGGCGACAAGGGCTATTACATACGCTGCGTCATAACCGATCTGTCGCGCTGCGGCGAGCTTTACTCGGAGCCCTGCTTCGTTCCCCTGACCGACGTGCTTTCGGGCGGCATAGTCTATACCTCAGCCGTGCGCTACACGAACCCGCTTTCCTCCGCGCAGACGGCGCGCACGGGCCTTTTGGCGCAGCTTGAAAAAAGCGACCCGTCGAAGGTGCATTTCAGGTGGCAGAGAAGCGCTAACGCCGACTACGGCTGGACCGATATCCCCAAAAGCGAAAGCGCGGCGGCGGTAACGAGCACGTATAAACCCGGCTCGAACGACGTCGGCAATTATATCCGTCTTACGGCGACGGCGGACGGCTACACGGGCGTCGTCTGCGCCTCGCCGAAGTACGTCGGCAAACTCGCGGGCGCCGTTCTCCCCGACAATCCCGCCACCCTCTCCTGCCCCTCTCCCTTTGATGCAATATACGTAACAAACGCCAAAGCGACGCAGGAATATATCTGCTCCAAGTCGTCTCAGGCGCCCGCCGACTGGTCGCTCTCCTTCAAGCCCTCGTCAAACGGCTCGTTCGGTTTCCAATGCGAGCCCGATACCTTCTACTACGTTCACACGCGCAACAAGGCAACGGCGCAGCGCGAGGCGAGCGGCAGCATGTACACGAGCATTTACACCGGCAACACGACCTATCTTCAGGGCTTTAAACTGAGCCGCACCTCATATACCACCAAGGTCGGCGACTCCGCCGTTCAGATATCCGTGTCTCCCCTGCCCGATACCACCACCGGCTGGAGCGATATGACGGTGCATTGGTTCGTGAACGGCGGCGGCGTCAAGCTTTACACCGACAAGGAATGCACCCTGCAGGTATCCACGACGCCCGGTCAGAACACCCTCGTCAAGACGGTCTACGCGAAGGCCGTAAATCAGGCGGAGGGCGTGCAGATAGGCGTTGAAAAGACGGTAGGTTACAATGACGTCAAGGTCGCCTTATGCAGCGTTAACGTCGCGGACGCGGACGGCGACTTCATCCTTCACGGCGTGAGCTTTGAAACGCTTACGATCAACCCGGGCGAGACGGCGACGGCGACTTACAAGTCGAACCCGTCCAGAGCGAAGGTCGGCGCGCTTACCTTTAAAAAGAACGACGGCGTTATGCCCGAAAGCGAGCTTACGATAACCGACAACGACGATTTCGCTTACAACGAATCGACCAAAACGGGCTCAGGCACGGTCACGGTAACGGCGCCCGAGGACTGCATAGAGGGCGAATATTATTACAAGGTAACGATAGCCGACGCGCCGGCGTCTTCCGGCTACCTTTCCTTCATAAAGGTGGTAGTCGCGCTCCCCGAGGCGACCGTCAGCTTTGACGACGGCTCGGGCGAGCTTTACGGCGCGGACCTGCGCACGGCTTCCGCGGGCGGGCTGAGAAAAGGCATGGACGCGCAGAAGGTGCCTTTAGGCTCCGAGTTCATTCTGCCCGAAAACGAGTTCTACGTGCCCGAGGGCTGGGAGTTTGACGGCTGGGACGTGGGTGACGCCGGCGACGGCATCAACGTGACCGAGGACGTGACGGTCACCGCCAAGTGGAAGCAGCACGTTCACAATATGGTATATGAGCCGGCTATCCCGAACACCTGCACGACGGTCGGGCGCATGGAGCTCTGGTACTGCACCGAGTGCGGCGGCACTTACGGCGACGAGTACGGAACGAACAACTACGCCGAACACCCCGAGTTCCTTATGATACCGGCGTCGGGGCATAACGCGGGCGAGCCCTCGCGTGAAAACGAGGTAGCGCCGACCTGCGCCGACGAGGGCGGCTACGACACGGTCGTCCGCTGCACCGTTTGCGGCGAGGTGATCTCAAGCGAGCATACGACGCTTGAAGCTGCGGGGCACACGCCGGGCGAGCCGGTCCGCGAGTATGAATTCTTCGCCTCCTGCACCGGCGGCGGCGGGTACGACCTTGTCACCTACTGCACGGTGTGCGGAGAAGAGCTTTCCCGCGAGTTTGTCGCAACGCCCGTCGCGGGACATACTCTCGAGCCCGTCGCGGCGCACGAGCCGACCTGCACGGACGAGGGCAATTCCGCGTATTACTTCTGCGTCTACTGCGGCGCCTTCTTTGAGGACGCCGACGGACTTCACGGGATAGAAAGCAACGAAGCCCTGTACACGGACCCGCTCGGGCACGACTGCGGCGCGGCGACCTACGTATGGGCGCAGGACAACTCTGCCTGCACGGCGACGGCTGTTTGCACGCGCGGGCACGAGGTGACCGAGACGGTCGAGACGGGCTATGAGGTGATACTCGAGCCGGGGACCGACCACGACGGGCTCGGCAAATACAGCGCCTCGTTTGAAAACGGCTGCTTTGAGGGGCAGGAAAAGGAAGTGACGATACCCGCGCTTACGGGCGATACACCCTATATCTCGGCGTCCGTGAACGGTAACGATCTTACCTTCGCCATAGATAACGCGCCCGCCGAGTTTTACGTTTACGCCGCGAGATACGATAACGGAAAGCTGACGCACGTCTATAAGGCGACCGACGCCCTTTCGGCGACAGCTCCCATGGGCGGCACGGGCGCGAAATACAAGATCTTCGTGACCGACTATAACGGAAAACCGCTGTGCGCCTGCTGGCACAACTAAGTTAAAAAAGAGCCCTTCGGGGCTCTTTTTTAAACGATGTTTTCGGCTTACGCCGAAAGTGATGTATCGCTTGCGCGAAATGATGTATTGCTTCGCAAAGTGATGTGTAAGGCTTCGCCTTACGTTAAGGTATGCGCTGCGCGCATTTATTAAATAGGCGCGCTTACGCGCGCCTTTTAATGCCTTCCAAGTGTCGCGGGAGGTGTTTTTTTGTAAAAAAACGGAGGGATCGTTCTCCCGTACTCATTTCGCCTCAGGCGAAATATATCGATTTTTGCGAAGCAAAAAATATCGAACGCTTGCGTATATCGACCGCGCCGCAGGGCGGCGCGATTTGACTTTTATCCTTTTCTTTGCTATCCTTTACTTGATAAAAAAGCATTTACGGAGGGTAACTTATGAGAGAGCTTGACGCGAAAAAGCTTGAAAATAATCTTCGCGCGCGGGCTGAGGAGGATATGCTCCTCGGCAAAATAGCCTGCTGCGCCGTGCGTGTGCTTCAGCACGGGGAAATCGTCGCCGATCTGCGTTTCGGCGTTAAAGACGTAAGGACGGGCGAGCCTTTGCCGCCCCATACCCTTTTCCGCCTCGCCTCCATGACCAAGCCGGTCACCGGCGTCGCGGCGCTTTTAGCTCTTGAAAAGGGCTGGTTCGACCTTTACGACAAGGTATCAAAGCACATTCCCGGGTTTGAAAAGATACCCGTCGGGCGCATGGAAAACGGCGTGCCCGTCCCCGACCATAAGCCTCACACCGAGGCGCTTATGTGGCACCTTCTCACCCACACCAGCGGCTTCAGCTCGGAAGAGCCGATCGGCACCTATCAGCGGGTACACCGCCCGAAAAGCGCTTATGAAAACAACCGCGCCATGCTTTCCCACGCGCTGGCTCACGACCTTTTGTCCTTCGACCCGGGCGAGTTCGTTTCATACAGCGGATACCTCGCTTTCGACGCCGTCGCCTGCATTATCCAGGAAAAAAGCGGTATGCCCTACGCCGACTTTATAAAGAAAAATATCTTCGAGCCCTTGGGGATAGAAGATATTACTTATCACCCGACCGACGGGCAGTGGGCGCGCGTCGTCACGATGCACGACAAAACGACCTTCCCCACGCAGGTCGCCGTCGATATGGGAAAAACCACCTTTGAAAACTTCCCCCTTTCCTATACCTGCGCGGGCGCGGGGCTTGTCGGCTCTGTTGAAGATTATTCGGTCTTTGCCGAGCTTTTGCGGCGACGGGGCGAATATAACGGCGTGCGTATCTTCGCCGACAAAATGACCGACGTAATGACAAAGCCCTACGTTCCCGAGGGAACGCCGGGACTTTCACCGATAAAAAGCTGGGGCTTGGGCGTCCGCGTGACGCGGCACGACCCCGTCCTGCCCGACGGCTGCTTCGGCTGGAGCGGCGCCTACGGCACCCATTTCTGGGTAGACCCCGAAAACGACGTCACGGCGATATATATGAAGAATAACCGCTGGTTCGACAGCCACGGCGCGGGAAATACGGGACTGCAATTTGAAAAGGACGTTATGAGTTCGTTTAAGGAGTAAAAGCTTC
>JAFSVO010000204.1 GCA_017444965.1 Clostridia bacterium
AGCCTCTCCTGAAGCTTTTCTTTGTCGAAATCGGAGGTGGTGCGCTCTATCTCGCCCTTTATAACGGCGATCCTGTCGGCTATCTGCTTCTTGTCGCCCGCGCCGTTGACTATGATGGTATTCTCTTTCTGCACCTTTACCTGACCGGCTCTGCCGAGCATATCGACGGTGGCGTCCTTAAGTTCGTACCCGAGCTCTTCGGAAATGACCGTGCCGCCCGTGAGGATGGCTATATCCTTGAGCATCTCTTTGCGCCTGTCGCCGAAGCCGGGGGCCTTTACCGCGACGCATGAGAAGGTGCCGCGCAGCTTGTTGACGATTATGGTCGAAAGGGCTTCGCCCTCGACGTCCTCGGCTATTATCACGAGCTTTTTGCCGCTCTGCACTATCTGCTCGAGCAGGGGCAGTATCTCCTGAATGGCGGAGATCTTTTTATCTGTGATGAGGATGTAGGCGTCGTCTATAACGGCTTCCATCTTCTCGGTGTCGGTGACCATATAGGGGGTGATGTAGCCGCGGTCGAACTGCATGCCCTCGACTACCTCGCTGTACGTCTCGGCGGTCTTGGACTCTTCGACCGTGATAACGCCGTCGTTCGTGACCTTTTCCATAGCTTCGGCGATAAGCTTGCCTATCTCTTCGTCGCCCGAGGAAATTGCCGCGACTCTCGCGATGTCGGCTGAGGATTTGACCTTGCCGGAGTTCGCCTTTATCTGCTCGACAGCCGCGTCGACCGCCTTGGATATACCCTTGCGGATGACCATCGGATTCGCGCCGGCGGTGACGTTCTTAAGACCCTCGCGCACTAACGCCTGAGCCAGAAGCGTCGCCGTGGTGGTGCCGTCGCCCGCTATGTCGTTCGTTTTGGTCGCGACCTCGCGCACGAGCTGGGCGCCCATATTTTCAAACGGATCGTCAAGCTCGACGTCCTTCGCAATAGTCACGCCGTCGTTGGTGATGAGGGGCGCGCCGAACTTTTTATCGAGAACAACGTTCCTGCCCTTGGGGCCGAGCGTTACCTTTACCGTATCGGCAAGTCTGTCTACGCCGTTCTGAAGGGCTTTTCTTGCTTCTTCCCCGAAAAGTATCGTTTTAGCCATAGTAAAATACCTCCTTATTCGACTACGGCGAGGATATCGCTCATTTTGACTATGATATACTCTTCGCCGTCAAGCTTTATTTCTGTGCCGGAATATTTGCTCGTGATGACCTTCTGCCCGACCTTGACTATCATGGGGACCTTCTTGTCGCCCTCGTCGATGCCGGGTCCCGCCGCAATAACTTCGGCTATCTGCGGTTTTTCCTTCGCGGCGCCCGTAAGGATTATGCCGCTCTTGGTCGTTTCTTCGGCTTCGACCATTTTAACGACCACTCTGTCCTGTAAAGGAACGATTTTCATGTTTACTACCTCTTTCCTATAATAAAAAATTATTGTTTTTCTTTTAGCACTCTTTGTGCCTGAGTGCTAACCCAATTACTATAATACCACAACTTCTTTGAAAATCAAGTCTTTTTTTGAAATTTTTTCCGATTTTTTTCGCGCCCCCCGTTCTCCGCCGCGGTATATATTGACCAAACGCGCGGCATACTGTATAATATACGGTAAGGAGTGGTAAAAATGTATATTGTATGGCTTTGCGCGGCGCTGCTCTTCGTATTTTTAGAGGCGCTTACCGTCGGTATAAACTTTATATGGTTTTCCGCGGGCGCGCTTCTCGCCATGGTCGCGTCCTTCATTACCGACTCTATCGTCGTTCAGCTGACCGTCTTCGTATTGGCTTCGGCCGTCTGCCTTCTGGCGTTCCGCCCGCTCGTCAAAAAGAAATTTAACGGAAAGGTGACGCCCACCAATTCCGACCGCATAATCGGGCAGACGGGCAAGGTTACGGAGGATATCAAAAACGACGAAAACGTCGGGCAGATACTCGTTTCGGGGCAGGTATGGTCGGCGCATTCCGAAACGGGCGAAAACATACTGAAGGACTCTTACGTTACAGTAACCGAAATAAAAGGCGTGCGCGCAGTCGTGCGCCCCGCGGATAATAAGGAGGAATAAAAATGCTCGCAATTCTTATCATTATCGCCTTAGTCGTCATAATCATAGCCGCGAATATAAGGGTCGTCCCGCAGGCGAACGCCTACGTTATAGAGCGCCTCGGCGCGTATCAGGCGACCTGGGGCACCGGCATTCATTTCAAAATACCGATCATTGAAAGAATAGCCAACCGCATCACTCTTAAAGAGCGCGTCGGCGACTTCCCGCCCCAGCCGGTCATAACGAAGGATAACGTCACGATGAAAATAGACACGGTCATTTATTTCCAGGTGACCGACCCCAAGCTTTTTACCTACGGCATAGTCAACCCGATGGCGGCGATAGAGAACCTTACCGCGACGACCCTTCGAAACATCATAGGCGACTTAGAGCTTGACCAGACGCTTACGTCGAGGGACATAATCAACTCGAAAATGCGCGCGATACTTGACGAGGCGACCGACCCCTGGGGAATAAAGATAAACCGCGTCGAGCTTAAAAACATCATACCGCCCACCGCGATACAGGACGCGATGGAGCGCCAGATGAAGGCCGAGCGCGAACGCCGCGAATCTATACTGCGCGCCGAGGGCGAAAAGAGATCGGCTATTCTGATAGCCGAGGGCGAGCGCGAATCGGTCATACTCCGCGCAGACGCCGCGCGCCAGCAGAAGATAAAGGAAGCCGAGGGCGAAGCGGAAGCGCTTTTAGCCGTTCAAAAGGCGCTTGCCGACTCGATAAAGCTGCTAAACGAGGCGGCTCCGACAGACGCCGTCGTAAAGCTCAAGGCGCTTGACGCTTTCCGCGCCGCCGCCGACGGCAAAGCGACGAAGATAATCATCCCCTCCGAGATACAGGGGGTCGCCGGGCTGGCTTCCACCGTAAAGGAACTTATTAAAGAATAATTGTTTACACAAAGCTCTCTCTCATTTTTTGAGAGAGAGTTTTTGTTTGCCAAAAGCGCGCGGGCGTGGTAGAATATATAAAAAGAATACCAACGGAGTTTATTTATATGAAAAAGAGTTTTTCGTTAATACTTGCGGCGTTAATGCTTTTATCGGCGCTTTTCGGCTGCGCCGACTTGCGAAAAGGATCGCCCGCGCCTGCCGCGGCGCCCGATACCGCGTCTTCCGGCGCCGTAATAAAGACGGGTTTTTTTCGCGACCCCGCGGCTTTAAACCCGCACACCGCGTCGGATAAAGAAAGCCTTGCCGTGCTTTCCCTCTGCGCCACGGCGCTTTACCGCGCTATTCCCGACGGCGCCGGCGAAACGTTCGCGCCCGAGCTTGCCGAGGGCGAGCCCGTGCCGTTAAACGAAGAGCAGACGCGCTGGTCGGTATCTCTTCGCCGCGGCGCTTTATGGGCAAACGGCGAGGAAATAACCGCCGCCGACGTAGACTTTACGCTGAGGTCCCTTTACGACCCGCGCCAAAAAAATCCGAACGCCGAAAATTACGGAAACCTCGGGCTTTCGCTCATTAACACAGAGGAATATACGGCGGGCAAGTGCGAATGGTACGACGTCGGCTTTAAAACGCCGGACGAATATACTATAGAGATAGAAACGGTCAAAAGCGCG
This sequence comes from Clostridia bacterium, assembly GCA_017444965.1. Lineage (GTDB taxonomy): Bacteria > Bacillota > Clostridia > Oscillospirales > Butyricicoccaceae > RGIG3513. The sequence goes on from JAFSVO010000204.1 coordinate 3,615, forward strand.
GCGCCCGCGCAGGTAAAAGAATTCTTCGCGGCGCATCCGCTCGTGTATGAAAAGCTTTACGTCGCGGGGCTTTCCTCCGACAAGGCGACGACCGACTACGGCACGTCGTTCGACAAGTTCATGTCGGCGGGGCGGTACACGCTTACCGAATGGACGCCGGGCTTCGAGCTGTGCTTTTCAAAGCGCGGCGACGCGCAAAGCCCCCTGCCGCTTGCGGACAAAATAATATACTACGTTTTCCCCGACGAAAAAACGGCGCTTAATATGCTGAATAAAGGCGAAGCGGACGGTCTTTACCTTTCGCCCGACGGCGCGTACGCTTTTAAAAACGACCCCAACCTTAAAGAATACTTTGAAAACGGCGTTTACTGCTTTATTCTGAACGTGCAGAACCCCGACAAGAATAAGATCTTTTCAAACAAGAATTTCAGAGAGGCGATTTACAGAGGTCTTGACAGAGCGTCCGTCGCCGCCGTCGCGGGAGGCGAGCCCACGACGCGTATCTTCGGGCGCGGCGTGCTGCTCTCCGCGTCTTCGGGAAAAGCTATGGTTACGCTTCCCGGCGGTTATCCCGACACCGTCGAGTCGGCTTTCGACCCCGCGCTCGCGAACGAGTTTTTATCCGCCGCGCTTAAGGAATTAAAGCTTAAGGCGGCGTCGGTCACGCTCCTTTACAGAGAGGACGACAAAGAGGAAAAGAGGATATTCGAGTCGCTTAAAAACATTCTTTACGACGTATTCGGCAACAAGCTGACGTTTACCCTTTTAGGCATTGACGGCGCCGCCGCGAACAGGCTTCGCAGATGGGACCCCGCCGCGCCCGGCTCCTTTGAAGCGAGTATGATAAAAGTCGGCGCGGGGCAGACTAAACCGAACGCGGTGTTTTTCGAGTTTTCCGCGCAGCACGCGCCGCCCGTCGTATTTTTCGCGGACGCCGAATTTGAGGACCTTTTCATAGAATCAAAGGAAAAGGAAGCCGCGGCGGACGACGCGCTTATGTCTTCACTTTGTTTCAAAATGGAAAAGCTGCTATTAGACGAAAGAGTCGTGATACCCTGCTATGAAACGCCGTCTTACGCGCTGTTCCGCGAGGGCGTGACACTTCCCGAAGGCGCGAAAGCGCCCTTCTTCGCCTTCCCCGAATACGCGAGAGCGGACTGAAAAAAGCATTAAAAAAAACAGGTAAGCGCCGCAGACAAAAGTCCGCGGCGCGGTCGATATACGGCGCAAAGCGCCGTTCGATATATGGACTTCGTCCATTCGATATTTTTTGCTTCGCAAAAATCGATATGTTTTGCCGTGCGGCAAAACGAGAACGGGGGACGGAAAAAATGCGCCCTTCGGGCGCGCGATATGTCGGCTTATGCCGACGCGATATGTATCCGCACGCGGATATGCGATATACGAAAATCGTGCGATATGTTTTGCCGTGCGGCAAAACGAGAACGGGGGACGGAGAAAATCTTAAGCGCCGCGGACGGTCAGTCCGCGGCGCTTTGATCGGTCAAGCGGCGTGATGAGGGCATCACGCCCTACGCGATAATGCGCCTTACGGCGCGCGATACGTTTCGCTTAAGCGAAACGTTAGGAGGATCATTTGCTCACAAGGGCTTTTAATATCGGCTCGGAAAGGCCGTCGAGCACGAAGATCTTACAGCCTTTTCCGTCTGAGTCGCCTTTGAAATCCATACCGTTTTCGGTCTTTTCGGCTTCTATTGCCACAAGCGACATCTTTCCGTCTTCGCCGTAGGAGGCGCAGAAGACGGCTATATTGCCCTCTGCGGGCGTTTCGGCAAGCTCTTCTATATGCAGAGTAAACCTATCGCCCGTCTGTTCGACCGATATGCCGAACGTTTCTTCGTACTTTTCGTCTATGACCGGCTTTTCATGCGCGAAGGTCGGCAGGTCGAAGTTTACCGCAAGGTTTATAAGCCCGCCGTTGTCTTCTTCTATCGTAAGATCGGCCCATCCGGTCCCGCCGCAGCTTACCGAGGAAAGGGAGATATATTCCGGAAACGCGCTTCTGCCTACGGTTTTGACGCTTGCGGGGATAGTATAGTCGCCCGTCTTCGCCGCGGGGCAAAGTATCAGCTTGGTTTTGTCTGCGTTAAAGAGCACGCCGTCCTCGCTTGAAAAGACCGTGTTTTTATCCGACGCGTTCACGGCGGTCAGCGCGGTATCAAAAGCGAAGACGTCTTTGCCCAGGCTTAAAACGTTTTGCTCGAAGTTTACGACAGAAAGCTTTTCGCAGTGCGCAAAAGCGCCGTCGCTTATATTCACGTCTTTCGCGATTATATTTACCCTTACTATTTCGTCTTTTCTTTCAAACCAGGGGGTTTCCGCGCCGGTGTAATCGTACATATCTCCCCTGCCCGAGATGACGAGCACGCCCCAGTCGCTTAAAGACCAGAAGAGTTTCTCGCCGCACTGATCAGGTTTGGGGCCCTTTTCCCTTACGCTCACGGAAAAAGTCGCCGTTTTGCCCTCATACGTCACGGTCACGGGGACGCCGCCCGCGGCGGCGGTCGATACCTCGGAGCAGGTAAACCCGCTCGTTACCGTTTCGGTAGTGCCGTCGGTGTAGGTCGCGGTAAGGGTGAGCCCCGCGGGTGAAAACTCCTCGCCCACGTCGTATACCGTCTTTGTCGGGAGCGTCAGGATATCGATGCCGAAAAGGTAACGGCTGCCCGTCTTATAAAGTATATTCGCGTGGACGAGCTTCCAGTTGTTCGCGCCTTTTGTCACCTTTTCCCATTCTGCCGCCGTGCCGTTGTAATAAACTTCGGTAAGCGCCGTACCTTCAAACGCCATTTCGCCTATGCTCTTTAAGCCCGAGCCGAAGGTCACCGCCGAAAGGTTCGAACAGTTCATAAAGGCGAAATTGCCTATCGTCTGCACGCTGTCGGGAAAGACCACGCCCGTTATCCCGAGGCAGCCGGAAAAGGCGCTTTCGGTTATCGATAAAAGCCCGTCCGGCATGAGGATATTCCCCGTCTTGCCCTGCGGGAAAAGGATGATCTCGGTTCTGTCCTTATTGAAAAGCACGCCGTTCACGCTTGAAAATACCTTGTTGCTTTCGGACACGTTCACGTCGGTAAGCGCCGAACAGTCGGTGAAAGAGTCGTATCTTACCGTCGTAAGCGCCGCGCCTAAGTTTATCTCGGAAAGAGAAGAATATGCGAAGGCCGACCACTCTACGGTGACGACGGTTTCGGGCGCCGTGTAAGAGCCCGTCTTGCCGGCGGGACACATTAATACAGCCGTTTTGTCTTTATTTAAAAGCACGCCGTCTTCCGCGGATAACGCCGTATTCCCTTCAGCTACGCCGACAGCGCTCAACGCGCAGCGATAAAAGGCAAAACCGTCTACCGAGGTAACGCCCGCGGGGATCGTGTACTCGCCCGTTCTGCCGCCCGGGAAGGCGCGGAGCGTGGTCTTGTCGGCGCTGAACAGGACGCCGCCGACGCTCGAAAAGTATTCGCTGCCCGCCGCGGCGTTTATATCGGTAAGCGACGTACAGCCCGAAAAAGCGCCCGAGCCTAAGCCGTACGCGCTTGCCGGTACGGTTATCTCCGAAAGAGAGGCGCAGTTTTCAAAAGCGTAAGAGTCTATATACTTTACGCCCGCGCCGAGAGTTACGTTTGAGAGCGCGGCGCAGTCGGAAAAAGCCATTGAACCCACTTTCTCGACACTGCCGGGGATAGATACGCTTTCAAGCGATACGCACCAACGGAAAGCGCCGTCGCCTATTTCGGTCACGCCCGCGGGGATGCTGACGGTCGTAAGATTCCGGCACTCGGCAAACGCGTACCTCGGCACCCGGGTTATCCCGTTTGAAAGGCTCACGCTTTTGACGGCGTTTCTGTAAGAGTACCAGGGGGGCTCGCCGTAATAATTAAAATCTTCCATAGCGCCGCTGCCGGTTATGTTAAGCGCGCCGCTTTCGGTATCAAGCGACCAGTTGACTTTTACGCTTTCGCCCCACGTGCCGTTATACTGCTCGGCGTAAACGGCGTTCATAAAAACGAACGCGGTCACAAGCGCCGCGGCGAGCGCCGCCGTGATCAAGATCTTTTTAAACATCGGCTTTTCTCCTTATTGATGATATTTGCCGCTTGGCTTTGCCTTTTACTTGCGGATAAGATAGACGGTCACGTCTACGTCCCTGGGGGTGGGGGCGGAAAGTATCTCTTTGCCTTCGGGGTCGGTGTAGATCTCGTAAACGTCATTATCTGCCGCGAGCATTACCTGAAGCCCCTTCGGCAGGGTGCAAGTAAAGGCCGTTTCCTCGGGCTTGCCGGGGTCACGGATAACCGTTACGGTGCGCTTTTCGCCCTCGTCATACGTCTTTTCGAACTCAGCCATTTTCACGGGCTGAGGACGGTCATAGACTACTCTTACCTTATAAAGGACCTTCTCGCCCGCCTTTACGGACAGGTATTTCGACTCGCAGCTCTTCATCATAAGCGTGCCGGGCTCAAGCTCGTAATTTAATACTATTTTGTCGCCTTCTTCACTCTTTTCGGTAATGCCGACGTCCGCAAGCAGCGTGTCGACGGAGTCGCCGGTCGTGACGGTCGTAACGAAAAGCGTCCCGTCCTTTTCTTCTTCGGACACGACCGTCTCTAAAGCCGTAAACTCAGGCGCTATGCTGATATAATCGTCGAGCACGTTGTATTTTCCCTCGTCGATAACGCCGCAGTATTCGCCTTGACTGTAAAGCAGAACGCTGCCGTCCTTTACGAAAAAGGTTTCGGACCCCAATTCGATAAACCCGCTGCCCGAACGGTCGGCGTAGGAGGCGCGGACCGTGCCGTTTATATCCGTATTTTCGGCAAAGACGCTCTCGTACCGGGCGAGGTATTTTTCAAGGGTGTTCGCCTCGGCTATCATGGCGGAGGTAAGCCCCGTACTTTTCGGCTCGGGCTTTGCACAGCCGCAGAGAAACGCCGAAAGTACGAGCGCGCAGAGCAAAAGTACAGACGTAAGCCTTTTCATAATATCCTCCTTAAAGTATATCCGAAAGAACGTTTTTGAACAGTTTTAAGTATTCCGCGTAGCCCGCGGAGTTGAAGTGCACCTTATCGGCGACGAAAATATCTTCTCTTATATATTCCTTTTCGCCGGCGTGCGCAGGGTCTTCGTAAAAGCCCGGATATCCCGTCTGGTCTATAAGGCGCACGTCGGGGTGCTTTAAGCAGTAATCCCTGCAAAGCCCGTTATACTCTGTAAAGCGCACGCATCTTTTCGGCGGGTCGGGCTTTCTTACGAGGCAGGGGCGCATATTGCAGAGATATAGCTTTATGCCCGGGAAATCCTCTCGCGCGTATTCGAGTATACGCGAGGTGAGATAGTCTATCTCAAAGGGCGAATATCCCGCGGCTTCGTCGTTGCCGAAGGTGTTTAAAACGAGCGCGCGCGGCGCGTAAGGGCGCACGAGGCGGGGATAGTAATAAAGCATCTCTTCCGCCGTCGCGCCGCCGAAGCCGTGATTTAACGCCGCCTTATTCCCCTTTTTGTCGAGGAGCGTTTCTTCAAGCGACGGATTATCATAATATTTCGGCTGCCAGCAGGTAAAGCCCGAGTCGCCGTAAAATACGATAAGCCCTTTTTCGACAGGCTTTTTTTCTATCTCGATAACGTCGTCTTCGCATCTTGAGACCTTTATTCTGGGTTCCATTTTCCGTCCTCCTTAAAGTACCGGCTCAAGAGCTTTCAGCAAAAATAACCTGTAAAGCTCGTAGCCCTCGGGCGTAAAGTGGGTCTTGTCCTCTATAAAAAGCTCGTCCCTTATATGGTCGTATTCGCCGATATGGTCGGGCGAGTCGTATATCTCGGGCCTTCCGTGCCGGTCTACAAGGTAAGCGTCGCTATGCTTGCGGCAGTAGTCGGCGCAAAGCTCGTTATACTCGGCTATCGCGACCTTGCGCTGATTTTTGGCGTTTTTCGTGTTCGCGTCGGGCGCGGCGTTGCACAAAAAGAACTTTATGCCGGGAAATTCCTGCCTTGCGTAGTCCATAATGCGCGCCTGGATAAAGATCTTTTCAAAGGGCATATACCCTTTTCCCATACCGTTGCCGTAGGTGCTTAAAACAAGCGCGCGCGGCGCCCAGGGGCGAACGGCGCGGGGATAATAGTAAAGCATCTCTTCGCTTGTCGCGCCGCCGAAGCCGTGATTTACGACAGCCTGACGCCCGTCCTTTCCCAAAAGGACGTCCTCGGCGTTCACGTTTCCGTACTTTTCGCTCCACCGCGTGAAATTGGAGCTGCCGTAAAGCATTATAAGCCCCTTTTTGACGGGCTTTTTTTCAAACTCGCGTATCTCGTCCTCAAAGCGGTCGAGCTGAACCTTCGGGTCGTATACGAACATTTTGCGCCGCCCTTTCTTTAAAGAATGGAGTCAAGTTCTTTAATAAAGAACTTTGCGTAAAGCTCGTACCCAACGGGGTTAAAGTGGGTGTTGTCCTCTATAAAGAGGTCTTTGCGGACGTGCTCGTAATCGCCGATATTTTCGGGCTTATAATATATTGCCGCCCAATCGTGGCGGTTTATGAGATACGCGTCGTCGTGCTTTAAGCAGTAGTCGGCGCAAAGCTCGTTATATTCAGCCATCGTGACCTTGCGAACGAGGCCCCGCCCCGCGGTCGTAAGATTGGGCATCGTGTTGCACAAAAAGAACTTTATGCCGGGGAAATCGGTGCGCGCGTACGCCATGAGCCGCGCCTGCAGAAAGAATATCTCGGTCGCGGTATAGCCCTTGCCGGCGTCGTTCGCAAACGAGCTTAAAACGAGCGCGCGCGGCGCCCACGGTTTTACCGCGCGGTCATAATAGTAAAGCTGCTGCTCCGCCGTAGAGCCGCCGAAGCCGTGATTTACCGCGACCTTAGAGCCGTCTTTTCCCAATATGACGTCCTCTAAATTATCGTTTCCGTACTGCTTTTTCCAGCGGGTAAAGTTAGAGTCGCCGTAGAACATTATTTTGCCCTTTTCTATCGGCTCTTTTTCAAACGCCTGTATTTCCTTTTCAAAATCAGGGTCGTTTACCTGAACTTTAGGGTCGTATAACATATAAGCTCCTCTCCTTTGATATAAGCTATAAGCCGAAATGAATTGACCTTCGGTCATTGATCGCGCCGGCAGGTGCGTTTATTGATAAATGCAGTCCTGCGGACTGATCACATACAAAGTTTTCGCTTTGATCACATACGCCGCTTTGCGGCAATTACATACAACGCCGCGCGTTGATTACATACAAGGCTTCGCCTTGATTTCACAAGGTGCGCGCGAAGCGCGCCTATTGTTAAACGCCCCTGCGGGGCTACAATCCCTCACCCGCTTCGCTACCCTTTTCACAAGGGAACTTATGGCGCCGCGATCCTATGCGGCACGATCAAGGGATCGTGCCCTACGCGCTAAATAGTTAGGTGCGCTTCGCGCCGCGATTCCGGGCGGCACGATCAGGGGATCGTGCCCTACGCGCTAAATAGTTAGGTGCGCTTCGCGCCGCGATCCTATGCGGCACGATCAAGGGATCGTGCCCTACTTTATAAAACGTCCTTGAGTTTTTCGGCGAAGAACTGCCTGTAAAGCTCGTAGCCCGCGGGGTTGAAATGACCTTTATCTTCTATATAGATATCGTCGCGGGTGTATTCTATCTCGCCCGCGTGGGCGGGGTCTTTATAGAAAAGCGGGCAGTTCATCTGATCCAGATAATACGCGTCTTCGTGCTTTAAGCAATAGTCCTCTGTAAGCGAATTATATTCGCTCATCTGACGAAGGCGCGTTTTCGTATACTCTTTATAGCGCAGCTGAGGGACGGTGTTCGTCAAAAAGAACTTTATGCCGGGAAAATCGCGGCGGGCGTATTCAATAAGCCGCGCCTGCAAAAAGACTATTTCAAACGGCGAATATCCGAAGCCGAAATCGTTCCCCGACACTTTGAAAACTAATGCGCGCGGCGCCCACGGCCTTACGAGCCGGGGGTAATAGTAAAGCAGTTCGTCTGCGGTAGACGAGCCGAAGCCGTGATTTACGACCGCCTGACGCCCGTCCTTTCCCAAAAGCACGTCCTCTAAATTCGGGTTGCCGTACTTTTCCTTCCAGCGGGTAAAGCCCGAGTCGCCGTAGAACATTACAAGCCCTTTTTTGACGGGCTGTTTAAGATACTCGTTTATATTGGTCTCGCCCGTTTCAAGGCGGTTTAATTTTACTTTTGGAGTAAACAGCATAACGGCTTCTCCTTAAAGGATATCGGCGAGCGCTTCTTTGAAGACCTTTTCGTATATTTTATAGCCCTCGGGGTTGAAATGCACTTTGTCTTCAACGTAAAGCTCTTCGCGGATGTATTCGGGGTCGCCGACCTTGGAAGGGTCTTTATACTTTTCGGGAACGTTGAAAAGGTCGACAAGGGTAGTATCCTCGTGCTTCGCGCAGTAGTCCGCGACAAGTTCGTTATACTCGGCGGCGAGCTTTTTGCGCGACGCGGTCGATTCCCTCGACTTGAGCGACTGGCCCGAGTTGCAGAAATAAAGTTTTATGCCCGGGAAATCGGTGCGGGCGTATTCCATAATGCGCGCGTGTAAAGAGATGATATCAAGCGGCGAATAGCCCGCCGCAAAATCGTTGCCCGCCGCTTTCAAAACGAGCGCGCGCGGCTCCCACGGCCTTATCAGCATCGGATAATAGTATAACTGCTCTTCGGCGGTAGAGGTGCCGAAGCCGTGATTTACTACCGCCTGCGAGCCGTCTTTTCTTAAAATGACGTCTTCAAGGTTCGGGTTGCCGTACCTTGACTTCCAGCGGGTGAAGCCCGAGTCGCCGTAAAACACTATCATGCCCTTTTTGACCGGGTCGTTTAAATAAATATTGACGTCTTTTTCCGACGACGCGAGTCTGTTTACTTTAACTTTCGGCTCAAAAAACATTAAAAATATCCTCCTTTAAAGCTCGTCCTTAAGCTGTTCCCTTATGAACTTTTCGTATAGCTTGTACCCTTCGACGTTAAGATGCACGCGGTCTTCGATATAAAGGTCTTCTCTTATATATTCTATCTCGCCCGTGTGAGAGGGGTCTTTATAAAACATCGGCGCGTTCATTTCGTCTATAAGGCGGGTATCTTCGTGTCTTACGCAGTAGTCTTTTACAAGTTCGTTATACTCGCCCGTCGCGACGATGCGGGTCTGTGTCTGAGTCTTCATGCTTAAGCGCGGGAGCGTGTTGCAGATATAAATATTTATACCCGGAAAGTCGTGGCGGGCGTAATCGATGAGCCTGTTCTGCAGAAAGAATATTTCAAGGGGCGTATAACCCGAGGCGGCGTCGTTCGCAAAGGTCTGAAGCACCAGAACGCGCGGCGCCCACGGTTTTACGGCGCGGTGATAGTAATAAAGCTGTTCCTCGGCGGTAGAACCGCCGAAGCCGTGATTTACCGCCGCTCTCTGCCCGTCCTTACGCGTTATGACCTCTTCAAGGTCGGGGTTGGGACCGTAGCCCGGAGTATTTTTCCAGACGGCGAAGCCCGAGTCGCCGTAAAAGAGTATCATCCCCTTTTTGGGCGGCTCTTTTTCAAAATACTCTATCTGATAGGAGTAGCGTTTTACGAATACCTTCGGCTCGAAAAGCATATCTTCACCTATTAAAGCACGTCTTTTAATATCTCTTTGAAGAACTCGCCGTAAACAGTGTAGCCGAGGGGGTTATAATGCACCTCGTCCTCTATGAACATATCGGCTCTGACGTGGTCGCAGTCGCAGACGAAGCCCTCGTCGTAAAACACGGGGCAGTTGAACTGGTCGACGAGCGTGGTATCCCCGTGTTTTGCGCAGTAATCGGCGACAAGCTCGTTAAACTCGGCTCTGGCAGTCCTTCTCGAAAGGGGCGAATCCTTCATCTTAAGCGTGGGGCGGATATTGCAGAGGAAGAGCTTTAGTCCCGGAAAGTCGTGGCGCGCGTAATCTAAAATGCGCGTCTGAAGGAAGAATATCTCAAGCGGAGTGTAGCCCGCGCCGTAGTCGTTGCCGAAAGCCTGAAGCACAAGCCCGCGCGGCTCGTATGCCTTTACGCCGCGGTCGTAATAATACAGCTGCTCCTCGGCGGTGGAGGTGCCGAAGCCGTTGTTCACGACAGCCTGCTCGCCGTTTTTGCCGAGAAGGACTTCCTCCATCATCGGGTTGCCGTCAAATCTCGGCGCCCAGCGGGTAAAGCCCGAGTCGCCGTAAAAGACTATCATTCCCTTTTTGAGCGGCTTTTTTTCAAAGCGCTTTACCGACTCTTCAAGTCTTGTCAGGTCTACCTTAGGTTCAAACATCTGCGTATCCTCCCGAAACGTTTATTTTTTCGCGCCTTTTTAAGGCGTATCTTTTTACGGTTTCAATAAGCTCGTCGGCGTCGAACGGCTTTGAAATATGCGCGTTCATACCCGACTCTATACTTGCTTTTTTATCTTCGTCGCGCACGTTCGCGGAAAGGGCGACTATCGGCAATGACGCGACGTCTTCTCTCGGCAGGGCGCGGATGGCGCGCGTCGCCTCGTATCCGTTCATGACGGGCATCTGTATATCCATTAAAACGAAGTCGTAATAATAGGGCGGGCTGTTTCTGACCGCCTCGAGCGCGAAGCTGCCGTCGGGCGCCGACTCTGTTATAAACCCCGCTTCCTCAAGCACGTCTTCTGCGAGCATACGGTTTATCTCTATATCCTCGACGATAAGCACGCGCAAGCCGCCTGCCGCGGCGTTTTGCGAAGGCGCGGCTTTTTCGGGCGTTTTTTCGGGGGCGCGCTCTTCAGGCGCGAGCTTAAGCGGCAGCTCGACGGTAAAGACAGAGCCCGCGCCCTTTTGGCTTTCGGCTTTGACAGTGCCGCCTAAAGCGTCGCAAAGCCCCTTTACTATCGAAAGCCCGAGCCCCATTCCCTGCTTGCCCGAAGCGGTAGAGGTCTGCTCGCGCTCAAACGGCTCGAACATACGGCTCATAAAGTCTTTATCCATACCCTCGCCCGTGTCGGAAACGGTGAAAATATATCTTTGATAGCCCGAGGGCGAACGCTTTTCGCATTTCACCGTAAGGGCGACCTTTCCGCCCGCGGGGGTGAATTTTACGGCGTTGTCCAAAAGGTTTACGAGTATCCTGCGCAGGGCGTTTTTATCCGTAAGCACGGCGTCCGCCGGGATATCGGCGCAAAGTTCAAGCTCTATTCCCTTTTCGCGCGCGGGGAGCGTGAAGATATCGCGCGCGCTTTCAAGCTCGGCTTTTATATCGGCGCGCTCGCTCTTAAGCTCGGCGCCGCGGGCGCCTAAGCCGTTCATTTCCAGCACGCCGTCTAAAAGGCCTAAAAGCTGTTTTGCCGAGCCGCCGGCTTTTTTAAGGCAGTCGCAGACGTATTCCTTTTCGCCCGGGCGCTTTTGGGCAAGCTCCGTAAAGCCGATGACGGAATTTAAGGGCGTGCGCAGGTCGTGGGAAAGATTGAAAATAAACTCCTGACGCATACTGCTGCGGCGCTTTTCCTGCTCGAGCGCGAGCTCCATCTGAAAGCGCTCTTCCTGCGCCTGCTTCCTTTCCGTTACGTCCCATATAAAAACGTAATAGACCTTTCCTATACCGGGAAGGTCCGCGAAATGGCCGTAATCGTCGACCCACCGTATATCTCCGTTCTTGCGGACTATGCGGTATTCGACGTAATCTAAATTTTCATTTGCGTCGTCGGCTATCTGCTTATCGATAGACGCCTGCACGGCTTCAAAGTCTTCGGGGTAGACGAGACCTTTGAAGGTGTTGCCCGTAAGCTCTTTAAACTCTTCCTCCGTATCGCAGCCGAAAATGCGCAGGATAGATCTGTTTACGTAAACTATCTCCTGCGGCGTCTCGGCGCGGTAGATGAAAAAGCCGCCGGGGATCTTTTCACCGAGCCACAAAAGCGCCGGCAAGGTGTATTCGTTCATATCAAAGCCGCCCGCGCGCGCGTTTCCGTCCGTAAAAAGACCCCCTTTTTGTTATATATATACTTATAGATATTTTAATAATAACACCCGCGGCGTGAAAAATCAATCGACTTATTTGCGCATATTAAAGCAAAAGAAAAAGCTTTGTGTAAAAACAAAGCTTTTTCGGTTTTATGCCGCTGTCAGTCGGTCGTTCTTATCGCGCCCTTGGTCGTTTTGACGCCGAGCGAGGTGAAAACGCCGTGGTTTTCTTCGGTTTCCTTTACGACGAGTATGTGGTTAGACTCGAAATAAAGCGCGGTCGAATGGAAATTGCAGGAATTGATTATAGATACGTACTTGCGGGCGCCGTCCTTCTCGTAAGCCATAAGAATATCCTTAGAGTGTATGCTGTCTATTTTTTCGTTTACGCTCTTGTAGCCGATATTCTTACCTGCCGTAAGGTCGTTATATTTGTTTTCGTTCATAGCCGAAAAGTGGATATAAAGCCTGTTCTGCGTGCTCTTGTGCTTATGGAACGCCTCGCAGAGGATATCGTC
>JAFSVO010000205.1 GCA_017444965.1 Clostridia bacterium
CTCGTTTGAAGCCGCCGGCACAAAGATAGACCGCTCGACCGGGCATATCTCGCTTAAGCCCGTGCCCGCGATTTTCCGCGATCTTCACGACGAAGACTACGCCGCGCTCGACCCCTACGTCGCGATGCGCTTTATCGAGCACGAGAAAAAGCGCTTTATAGGTCTTTTCCCCGACGAATATAAAGAGAAGGGCGACAAGGTGTGGCTCGAAAGATGGGAGTTCGTCTCCAAGACCTATACCGACCTGCCCGAGTTTTTCATGCGGGCGTCCTGTTACCCCGATATAAAGCCGGGCGACGAATACAAAGAGCTTGTGGATTACATCGTATAAATCTAATAATGAAAAATCCCGCCGGAATGCGGGATTTTTCTTTTCTTTCCGATTGATTTTTCCATACGCGTATACTATAATGTTATAGTCAAATCCATAAAAAAAGAGGTGAAAGGAATGGACGCAGGAAGTAACGGCGACGTGGGGCGAAGTAGGCGGCGCGCTTTTTGCTGCGTCGTATCCCTTTGACCCTTTTACGCCGTGCTCACTTCCCCTGCCGCGGTCGCGGCTATACTTTACAAGACAGGAGCACGAATTATGGAAGAAAAAGAACTTTATGACGTTATTTTAGAGCTTTTGCGCGCCAAAAAGGGCGCCGCGCTCAAAAAAGAGCTGAGCGAGCAGGAGCCGGCTGATATCGCCGCCGTTCTGCTCGAGCTTTGGGACGATCACGAACTGAGCGAAGAGGATCTTCCCATAGTTTTCCGCATACTTCCCAAAGAGCTTGCCGCCGAGGTCTTCGCCGAAATGGACAGCGACCTTACCGAGGCGCTTATTAAATCCTTCTCGGATAAAGAACTTAAAAGCGTTATGAACGAAATGTTCATAGACGACGCCGTCGACCTTATCGAAGAAATGCCCGCGAACGTCGTCAGCCGTATTCTCGCGAGCGTTGACCCCGCGACGCGCAGGACGATAAATCAGATACTCGACTACCCCGACGACAGCGCCGGAAGCATAATGACGACCGAGTACGTCGCCTTAAAGCCGAATATGACGGTCGCCGAGGCGTTCGACGTGATACGCAAAACGGGCGTCGACAAAGAGACTATCTACACCTGCTACGTGACTGACGCCGAGCGGCACCTTATCGGCATCGTTTCGGCGAAGGACCTTATGCTCGCGAAACAGGACGATACCGTATCGGATATTATGGAAGAAAACGTCGTCTTCGTCACGACGGTAGACGACCAGGAAGAGGTCGCGAACGACCTGCGCAAATATAACTTCCTCGCCATTCCCGTCGTAGACAAAGAGGGCAGGCTGGTCGGCATAGTCACCGTCGACGACGCCATGGACGTCTTGCAGGAAGAGGCTACCGAAGACATAGAGAAGATGGCGGCTATCACGCCGTCGGACAGGGCGTACGTAAGGACGGGCGTTTTCGAGACTTACGCCAAACGCATCCCCTGGCTCCTTCTCCTCATGATCTCGGCGACCTTTACCGGAATAATTATCTCAAACTATGAAAACGCGCTCGCGGCGCAGGTAGTGCTTACCGCCTTTATCCCCATGCTTATGGACACGGCGGGCAACTGCGGCAGTCAGGCGTCGGTCACCGTTATAAGAAGTCTTTCGCTTGACGAAATAGAGTTTTCGGATATCTTCAAGGTCATTTTCAAAGAACTGCGCGTCGCCCTTTTGTGCGGCGTGACCCTCGCCGTCGCGAACTTTGCCAAGATGATGCTCGTCGACCGTATGCTTCTGCATAACACGGCTTTGACGCCCCTTGTCGCCGGCGTTGTGTGCTTAACTCTCGTCGTGGTCGTTTTCTTCGCGAAGTTCGTCGGCTGCACTCTGCCGATGATAGCGAAAAAACTCGGCTTCGACCCCGCGGTCATGGCAAGTCCGTTTATCACGACGATAGTCGACGCGATATCTCTTATAGTTTATTTCCGCTTCGCGTCCTTAATGCTCAGTTTGTGAAAGGAATAAAAAATGCTTGAAGTCGGTCTTACACACGAAAAAAAGGTCGCGGTCACTTATGAAAACACCGCGAAAGCCCTTCACAGCGGCGCGCTCTGCGTCTTTTCGACCCCGGCTTTGGTCATAGCGATAGAGGGCTGCTGCGTCGAGTCCACCGAGCCTTTGATGGAAGAAGGATGCACGACCGTCGGCACAAGGCTCGATATTTCACACGACGCGGCGACGCCCGTGGGCGAAGAGATAACCGTCCGTTCGCGCCTCGCCGCGATAGACGGGCGAAAGCTTACGTTCGAGGTAGAGGCGTTTTCACGCCTTGAGCGCATAGGCGGCGGCACGCACGAGCGGTTTATAGTGAACGCCGACCGGTTTTTACAAAAGACCGGCGAAAAGTATAAAAAGTAACGAAAGCAAGGGCGTGCCGCAGCACGCCCTTTTAATGAATCGAAAGCTTCGCTTTCATTAAGGTACGCGCTTCGCGCGTCTAACAGATAAATGCGCCCTTCGGGCGCATACCTTAATGCAAGCAAACGCTTGCAATTCATGAAACACACAGTGTTTCAATTCACGGCGAAGCCGATTCATGAAACGCCGTCGTTTCAATTCATAAAAAATAAGGGCGTGCCGCAGCACGCCCTTTATACCTATTATATATTACATCCTGTCGGGGGCGGAAACGCCCAGAGCGCCGAGCGTGTTCTTAATGACGAGAGCCGCGGCTTTTATAAGCCCTATCCTTGCCGCCTGAAGCTCTTTATCCTCTATATCCTTTATCCTGCACTCGGTATAGAATCTGTGGAAAGCGGTGGCGACCGACGCCGCGTAGTGATTTAAGCGCGACGGCTCGCGCGACTCTGCGGCGAGCTTTATTTCCTCGGGCAGCTTTGAAAGCTCGCGGATAAGCTCCGTTTCGCTCTCTTCGCAAAGAAGCGAATAGTCAGCCTTTCCGTCCGTTTTCACACCTTCGGCGGACAGCGCCCTGAGTATGCTGTTTATCCTCGCGTGGGCGTACTGGACGTAATAGACGGGGTTTTCGCTGTCGGTGCGCACGGCAAGCCCCAAATCGAACTCAAGGTGCGTGTCCGACGCTCTTGAATTAAAGAAGTACCTCGCCGCGTCTACGCTTATCTCGTCTAACAGGTCGGAGAGGGATATCGCCTTGCCCGTGCGCTTTGACATACGCACGACCTCGCCGTCGCGCGTGAGTCTTACGAGCTGCATAAGCACTATTTCAAGCTTGTGCTCGCCGTCAAGCCCCAGTACGTCGAGCGCCGCTTTGAGCCGCGCTACGTGACCGTGGTGATCCGCGCCCCAGATGTTTATGACGCGGTCGAAGCCTCTTTCCTCGAATTTGTTTCTGTGGTACGCGATATCGACGGCGAAATAGGTGTAAAAGCCGTTCGAGCGGCAGAGCACGTCGTCTTTAAGCTCGAGCTTTTCGATCTCTTCGTCGCTTTTGCCCTCTTTTTTATACTTTTCGGTAAGCACGCGCGAGGTCGCGAGCCACAAAGCGCCGTCCTTTTCATAGGTGTAGCCGGTAGCTTTGAGCTTTTCCATCGTATCTTTTACGTATCCGCTCTTGTGAAGCTCAGACTCCAAAAACCAGCGGTCGTAAAAGATCTTGTATTTTTCAAGGTCTTTTTTCATGCGGGGAAGGTTTACCGAAAGGCCGTACTGCGACAGCTTGTCCATACGCTCGCGCTGAGGCGCGCCTTTAAGCCCGTCGCCGTATTTTTCAATATATCCGCGCGCGATGTCCTTTATATCGTCGCCGTGATAGCCGTCTTCGGGGAAGGGGTGCTTTTCCTCGCCGCCGTCGGTCATCTGCATAAAGCGCGTATCTATTGAAAGGGCGAACTTTTCTATCTGATTGCCGGCGTCGTTTACGTAAAACTCACGCGAGACGTCGTTGCCCGCGCGGGAAAGCACCTCGGCCAAGCAGTCGCCTAAGACGCCGCCGCGCGCGTTGCCCAGATGCATGGGGCCCGTCGGGTTTGCCGAAACGAACTCTACCATTATCTTTTCCGGGCGTTCCGTCTGAGTCTTTCCGTAATCTTCGCCCGCGCTCTCTATCTCGCGCAGAACGTCCTCGAACCACCTGTGAGAAAGCCGGAAATTCATAAAGCCGGGGCCCGCCGCCTCGCACGACTCAAAGCAGGTGTCTGAAAGGTCCATATTCGCGATAAGCGCGTCGGCGACGGCTCGCGGAGGTGTTTTCAGCGCTTTGGTGTTCTGCATGGCGAAGGAGCTTGAAAAATCTCCGTTTTTAATATCTTTAGGCGCCTCGACAGACGGCTCGCGGACCTCCGCTTCCGGCAGCGCGCCCTTTGAGGACGCCGCGGCGTAAGCCTTTTTGATTATTTCCGCAACTTCCGCCCTCGCGTATTCGACGGGGTTTTTCATGCGTTCACCCTCTTTTCCTCAACTTTTACCTGCAGATGATTTAAGTACGCCGGCGTGTTTTCGACCTCTACCTCGTAGAGCACGTTTATATCCCCGCCGGTGTCGCAAAGCCCGTTTTCTATCTTTTTGGTGTTGACGACGACGGTAAGACCGCCGAAGCCGGTATCGTAAAGCGCCATACGCTTTTCGCCGACCGTAAAGAACATCTGCGACGGATACTTGCCCGTGCGGATGACCGAGACGGTGTCGCCGCTCGCCTTTATCGTCGTGCTCGTGCCGGAAAGCCCGGTAAGCTCGCTTTCCTTATAGCGCAGAAAATACTGGCCCGATTTTTTATACAGCCTGCCGTCGGTAATAAAGGTCAAAGGCTCGTTTTTTTCGCCCTGCTCCAAAACCGTGCCCGACACTGATATTCTTACGTCTTTTTTAAGCTCTTCGGACATTTTTATCTCCCGTTTCCTTTTTAACTCTATACAGTTTACCACAACGCGGTGATAAA
>JAFSVO010000206.1 GCA_017444965.1 Clostridia bacterium
GTTGGATATCGGCGACGGCGGAGTCGCTTTCGAAGCCTCCTTCGAGCTTAAACCCGCAGAGGGCGCGGATACCAATATACTTACCATTCCCGACGGTTATCTTGACTCCGAAAGCGGATGGATAAAAGAAAAGTTCATCCTCGGCGTTTTAAGGCCCGACGAAGAGAACGAGGGCAAGTATAAGATAACGAATTTCGGCACCGGCTGGTAATTAAAAGAACAGACAAAAAGGACGGCCCGGGTTTTCCGGGTCGTCCTTTATTATTCCGGTCAATAACGGCGTATTGCCGTAAGGACCGTTTCGTGTTATCATCAGGGAAAGGAGTTGAGGAAGTATGGAAATAACCGTTACGGCGGAAATGGAGGGCAAGAGCGTTAAAAGCGTGCTTGCGGCGCAAAACGTATCCTCAACTCTTTTAAGGCGCTTAAAACGCAGGGAAAACGGCATTACGCTCGACGGCGCGTCCGTCACCGTAAGAGCCGTTGTAAAAGAGGGACAGATAATATCTTTAAAGACGGAGGACGGCGCTTTTTCCGAAACGGTGGTCCCTCAAACGGGGCCGCTCGATATTATTTTTGAAAACGAGTCGCTTCTTATAATCAACAAGCCCTTCGGCACGGCGGTGCACCCGCACCCGGGCGAATATGAGAACACGCTCGCGAATTTCGTGACGGGGTATTACGCCCGAAAGGGCGAAAAGGCGGTCTTCCGCCCGGTAAACAGACTTGATAAAAACACGGGCGGGCTTTTGTGCGTCGCGAAAAACGCCTACGCCGCGGCGCTTTTAGGCAAAAATCTTTCGGAAAAGGCGGTAAAAAGAGTATACTGCGCCGTCCTTTGCGGCGTTCTGCCGGAAAACGCCGGGATAATAAACAAGCCGATAGGGAAATGCGAGGGTCGGGGCATAAAAAGGCGGGTCACGCCGGACGGAGAGCCCGCCGTGACCCGTTATAAAGTTCTTGCGCGCGGAAAAGAGCGCACCCTTGCCGAAATAGAGCTTGAAACGGGGCGCACCCACCAGATAAGAGTGCATTTTTCCGATATGGGATATCCCGTATGGGGCGATTTTATGTACGGAAAAGAAGAAGATTTTCGCGGCCACGCGCTTTTTTCAAGAAAAATCGAGCTGAAAGACCCGGAAACCGGAGAAAAACTTTCGTTTTCGCTTGATATCCCCGAATGGTTTTTAAAGCTCGACGACTTTATTTTCCTTTCGGATAAAGAGAAATAACGGCGTCCGCCACGGCTTTGGCGTAGGCGTCGGCGTTTTCGTCAAAAAGCGCGTTGTCGGCGTCGCTCGTTATAAATCCCATTTCAATAAGGCATGAGGGCATCTTCGTTCCCCGATTGACGACGTAGTCGGAAAAGGGGTTCGCGGCGGTGCCTTTTTTTACGCCCCTGTCAACGCTTATGCCGACAGAGCTTAAAGCCTTAAGTATCCTTTCCGACATATCGAGCGACAACTTTCCGGCGTTCGACGGCGCCCAGACCTCTACGCCCGAAACGCTTTCGTCGGACGCGCTGTTTCTGTGAAACGAGATAAACAGAGCGGCGCCTTCTTTGTTCGCGATATCGCATCTGTCCGAAAGCCCGACGAAAAAGTCGCCGTCGCGCGTTAAAACGACTTTTTTGCCCGCGTCTTCAAGGCATGAGGCGACAAGCAGCGCGAGGCGCAGATTGTCGTCTTTTTCGTATCTTCCGCCCTTTATCGCGCCGGGGTCGTTCCCGCCGTGACCCGCGTCTATGCAGATAAGGTCGTTTTCGGGATAGGGCTTTTTCTCGAAAAGACCCGCTCTGCCGGCGAAAAAGACCGCCGCGCATAAAACGACCGCCGCAGCGAGGGCGATAATCAGTATCTTTTTCATAACACCGTGTTTTCCCCGTTTTCAAGGCATTCGTGATCGTAGAAAAGAGCCAAAGACACCGTAAAATAGGGCTTCGTCCATATTTTGGATATTACCGTTATCCTGTCAAGAAAATACCAGCCGATAAAGGAAAGGAAAAAGGCGAATATCTCAAGCTTTTTCCCGCGGGTCATACGCGCGCTCTCGCGCAGCACGCCGAAGACGGACAGGTCGGGCCGGTCGTAAAAAACGTAATCGGTCATTGAAAAAGCGCAGGCGAGAATAACGCCGGGTATCAAGAACAAAAGAAAGCCGAGCCCCGTCAAAAGGCCTTGTATAAGCTTTATAAGCGTCGCCTTGAAAAACCGCGGGAAGGCGTCGAAAAGATTTGAAAAACCGACCTTTTTCCCGCGAGACGCCATAAGGCAGACGGAAGAGTAGCCCACCGACAGAACGTTCACGAAAAAGGTATAAACGATGATTATAACAGATACCGCCAAAGGATTTTTTATTCCGGAAAGCTTTTCTTCGATATATCCGTAAAAGGCGGCGGGGTCGCGCCGAAGGTCGTTCAGCTTGTCCGCGTCGAGCCCTATGCGCGCGTTAAGAACAAAGTCGGCGGCGTTTGCGGCGACCAGAAAGAAGAGAGTTATAAAAATAATGACGAGGCCCGCCGCCGCGATGCGTTGCTTTGCGGCGGCTTTTATCACCATTCTTTTAAGCATTTTTAAGCCTCCCGGAAGACAAAATAACAGAAGGAGTGAATCTCACTCCTTCTATTATACAACAATTATCAAAGATTGTCAGCCTAATTGTGAGATAGTCAGCAAAAAGCCCGCGGCGACCGCGCTTCCTATAACGCCGGCGACATTCGGCCCCATGGCGTGCATAAGAAGGAAGTTCGAGGGATTGGCTTTCTGCCCGACCGTCTGGGAAACTCTCGCCGCCATAGGCACGGCGGAAACGCCGGCCGAGCCGATAAGCGGATTTATCTTTCCCTTTGAAAGGACGCACATAAGCTTGCCGAGCAAAAGCCCGCCTATCGTCGCGAATATGAAGGCGCCGAGGCCCAGAACGATTATCTCTATCGTCTGAAGCTTTAAGAATCTGTCGCCGACCGCGGTCGCTCCGACGCTTATTGACAGGAATATAGTCACTATATTCATAAGAGCGTTCTGCGCAGTATCAGAAAGCCTGTCGGTAAGGCCGCATTCGCGGAAAAGGTTACCGAGCATCAATGCGCCTAAAAGGGGCGCGACAGAGGGGAGAAGCAGGCAGGTAAAGACGGTGACGACTATCGGGAAGACTATCTTTTCCGTCTTTGAAACGGCGCGAAGCTGCTCCATCTTTATGGCGCGTTCCTTTTTGGTCGTAAGAAGCTTCATAACGGGCGGCTGTATAAGCGGGATAAGCGCCATATAACTGTACGCCGCGATGGCTATGGGCGCAAGGTAATCGGGCGCTATCTTAGACGTCAGCCAGATAGCAGTAGGACCGTCCGCGCCGCCTATGATGCCGATAGACGCCGCGACGTTTCCGGGGAAACCGATGACTATCGCGAGTATGAAGGCGGCGAATATGCCGAGCTGCGCCGCCGCGCCCAAAAAGAGGCTCTTGGGGTTCGCGAGCAGGGGGCCGAAATCGGTCGTGGCGCCGACGCCCATAAATATGAGCGAGGGATAAAGACCCGATTTGACGCCTATGTAAAGGATATCAAGAAGACCGCCGTTCGTTATTATATGGCTGTAGCTGTGGTAGAATTCGGAGGTTTGGTCAATAAACGCGTCCCAAAGCTCGGGGTGATAGACGTCGGAGCCGGGAAGGTTCGTTAAGAGCATGCCGAAGGCTATGCCTATAAGAAGGAGCGGCTCAAACTTTTTTACCAGACCGAGATAAAGCAGAAAACAGGCGACAAGTATCATTATGAGGGAGCGGGGGTCGGAAAAAAGCCCGAAAAAGCCCGAGCCCTGCCATATCTGCTTTAAGGTCTCTAAAACCATTTCCATAGAAAAGCCCCCTTATTTAAGGACGACGAGGGGTGCGCCGGTGTCGACCTGCGCGCCCTTTTGCACGAGCACCTGCGCTACCGTGCCGTCGGCGGGAGCCACTATGTCGTTTTCCATCTTCATCGCCTCAAGCACCAAAAGCACGTCGCCCTTTTTGACGGCGGCGCCCGCGCTCGCCTTTACGGCGAGTATGGTGCCGGGCATGGGGGAGGTTATCTGCGTGCCGTCCGCGGGAGCGGCGGCGGGAGCCGGCGCCGCGGCGGGAGCCGGGGCTGCCGCGGGCGCGGGA
>JAFSVO010000207.1 GCA_017444965.1 Clostridia bacterium
GCCCGAAGCTTCAACTCTTATCATCAAAAACCTCTCCTTCCTTAACGGTATCGGTTTTGGCCGCAGTCTGCACCGCATCTTTTGCGGCTGCCGACTCTGCGGCGGGCGCTTTTTTAACGTTTGCGTCCGAAAGCTCCTCCTCGGCGGGCTTGCGTCTCATAGGCAGTCCCTCGGGACGTTCGCCGGGCTTTCTTCTGGGCCTGGGCTTAGGCTCCTTCTTCGGCTGGGGCTTTTTCTTGGGAGCAGAATTTTCTTTTCTTCCTCCGCTGCCCGAAGAGCTTCTCTGTCCCGCGGCAGGGTCTACCCTCTGGCCGGGCATTCTCTGAAGCTTGGGCTTTGCGTTCTCGGCCGCCTCGGCCGCGCTGCCTGCCGTTTTCGACGCAGGTCTCTGTCCTGCGGGTCTTTGTCCTGCGGGTCTCTGTCCCGGCGGTCTTTGCCCCGGCGGACGCTGCCCTGCGGGTCTTTGTCCCGCCGGTCTCTGCATTACTATACCGCCGTCACTTTGACGCGCGCCCTTCTTTTGTCCCTGTCGTCTTACCGCGCCGTCCTCGATCTGCGGTCTTTCCCTTCTCGGCTTCTCCATGAGCTTATCCGTCTTAAGCGGCGGAAGCGGCTTTAACATCTTGTTTATGGCAAGCTGCTGGAAACCTGCCAAAAGGTTTGCCACCGCCCAGTAAAGACCTACGCCGGCGGGGAGTATGAACGAAAAATAAAGCGACATAATAGGCATAATGAACATCATGTATTTACTCATCTTTGCCGTCTGAGCCGCCATCGGATTGTCCTTATCCTCGACCACAGGCATCATCTTTCTCGTCATGATCGCCGTAAAGATACCCGTAGCAAGCGCGAGGAACGGAATTATCCAAAGATTGTCGGCGCTCCCTACGAACGTTGAAAAGTTAGTAAAGTCGGGCTTTGCGGGCGTGCCGCCGAGGTTAAGTCCCAGGAAGTTAAAATCAATAAAGTCAAACGAAGACGCATTATCCAAAATTCCGGACATTGCGGACGGGGAATCCTGCATCGAGGACAAAATAGTCGCCTCGTTTGCCGAGGATTCGAGACCGTATACGTCCTTAAGTGAGGTTATCTGATCGTTAGACAGACCATAGAAATATCTTAGCGGTCTGTATATCGCCTGATAAAGACCCATTATGACGAACATCTGAATGACCATAGGCAGACATCCGCCGGTCGTAGATACGTTCTCGCGCTTGTAAAGCGCCATCGTCTCCTGCTGGATCATCGCTCTGTCGCCCTTATAACGCTTCTCTATATCCTTGACGAGCGGCTGAAGACGCTGCATCTCGCGCTGCGACTTCATCTGCTTTAAGGTCAGCGGGAAAAGAAGAAAACGTATAACGACAGTCAAAATGATAAGTGCAAGGCCGTAGGACCCTATAAGGTGGTAAAGCCAAACGAGGACCCACGCTATCGGCCAGGCAAGTATCCCGAAAAATTCCATCATTCGGTTTTTCCTCCAAATCGGTTTGGATTTGAATATTTTTTATATGCCCGCTCTTTTACGGAACGGGATCGTATGTCCATCCGCTCTTATTAAAGGGATGACATTTTAAAAGCCTTCGAATAGAAAGATAAGTGCCTTTTAAGGCGCCGTATTTCTGTAAGGCTTCAACGGCGTACTGCGAGCATGTAGGTCTGAACCTACAGCACGAAGCGCCCTTTAAGGGAGAAATATACTTCTGATAAAACCTTACTATATAAATAAGCAGCTTTTTCATTTTTATATCCCTCGTTTTAAATTGCCATGTGAAAAAATAAAGGCGGCGAAAAAAACAAAGTCGCCGCATATGTTGGTTTTTCGCGTATGCGAAAATAAGGGGTCATGCCGAAAGCAGTCCGTTTTTTGAAAGCAGCTCGTTCATACATAGAAGCACGTCGTTCATCTTTGCCGTTACTGCTCTCGTTCTCCCCACGACAACGAAGTCGTAGCCTTTCTTTTGAGAGTCCGCCGAAAGACGAAAGCTCTCCGCTATCAAGCGCCTGACGCGGTTTCTTTTAACGGCGCTTCCGAGCTTACGACTCACCGTTATTCCGAGTCTGTTATAATCTCTTTGTGTCTTAACGACATATATGATTATAAACTTTCCCACAAGCGGCGTTCCCTTTTTATATGCTCTTTTAAATTCACTGTTTGTTTTAAGCTTTACGATCCGCATGATTTAAAGCTTAATGAGTAAGTCTCTTTCTGCCTCTCGCTCTTCTTCTTGCAAGCACCTTTCTTCCGTTCTTTGTATGCATTCTTTTTCTGAAGCCATGCTCCATCGAACGATGTCTCTTTTTAGGCTGATACGTTCTAAGCATTTTAAAACACTCTCCTTTTTATAAAATAATGTAGTTTATATCTGTTTTCACATAGCGTATTTCTTATTATATAATATAAAATTTTTTTCTGTCAACATAAAATATAACATTTGATGACATCTTTTATCTAATATAAAGAAATGTCATTTGAATTTTTTAAACTTTTGTGATAAAATAGAAAAGCATATAATATGCACAGGAATTTTTAAGGAGGGTATTATTAAATGTCCGCCGACGGATATGCAAATTTCCTTATAACCAAATTAAAGGAGGAGCGTCCCGAGGAATACGAGGCGCAAAAAAACATAACGTCAAGCTTTATTGACATGGTGCGCACACATCTTACCGCTATAGAAACGGAAATGTGGATAAAGGATTCCTTCGTTCTTCTTTATGAGCGCGGCATGTTTCTTCTTGCGTTCACAAATAATCTGCAATACGACACCGTAAAAGACCAAAAGCTTGAAAAACTCTCGCTTGTAACCGATATATTCACAAAGCAAAACGCAACGCTCTACATTATGAATTCCGACGGCTCGGTATATGACGTAAAGGGAAAAAGAGATCTTGATTACAACGACTGTCTCTCCGAAAGAAAAATAACGAAAAGCGAAGGAAACAAACAAAAAACAGAAACCTCTTATCTTTCGGAATATACCTTCGATACTTTCGTTGTAGGCGCACAGAACCGTTTTGCTCATGCGGGAGCTTTTGCCGTTGCCGAAAATCCTTCGTTCGATCTGAATGAAGACAGCGAAAAACAAGTATACAATCCTCTGTTCATTTACGGCGGGAGCGGCCTGGGAAAAACACATCTTCTCTATGCCATAATGAACAGAATAAGCGAAAAGTTCCCAAACGCAAAGATACTTTACATAAAGGGCGACGAGTTTACGAACGAGCTCATACTTGCCATAAAAAATTCCGAGCAGCTCAAATTCAGAAACAAATACAGATACGTTGACGTGCTGCTTGTGGACGATATACAGTTCATTGCCGGGAAGGATATGACCCAGGAGGAGTTTTTCCACACTTTCAACACTCTTTTTGAAGCAAAAAAGCAGATAATTCTTACAAGCGACCGTCCGGCCAAAGATATAATAATGCTTGAAGAAAGACTTGCCACACGCTTTGTATGGGGTCTTACGGCCGATATACAGCCGCCCGATTATGAAACGAGAATGGCAATAATAAGCCGGAAGGCCGAGAGCCTCGGGATCGAGCTTTCAAAGGACGTTATGTCTTTCGTTGCGGAAAACGTGAGCAAGAATATTCGCCAGATAGAAGGCGCCGTAAAGAAGATGAAAGCGTATCAGTCTCTTACCGGAGAAAAAGTTACTATAAATATAGTA
>JAFSVO010000208.1 GCA_017444965.1 Clostridia bacterium
CTCGCCTTCCCGCCCGAAAAGATAAAAAACGACCTGGGCGAATGGCTGTCGAAGAAGGGCAAAAGCCAGCTTCGCATAGCCGAGACGGAAAAATACGCCCACGTCACATTCTTTTTCAACAACACGCGCGAGGCGCCCTTTGAAAACGAAGAGCGCAAGCTTATCCCCTCGCCCAAGGTCGCGACCTACGACTTACAGCCCGAAATGAGCATAAAGCCGGTCTATGAGTTCGCCGCGTCGGCGCTTAAAAAGCACTCTTTCGACCTTATCGTGCTCAATTTCGCAAACTGCGACATGGTCGGGCACACGGGCAGTATGAAAGCGGCGAGGGCTGCCGTCGCGAACGTCGACAAATACGTAAAATCGCTTTGCGATATAGCGGTAGAAGAAGGCGGCGTCGCAGTCGTTACGGCGGATCACGGAAACGCCGACAAGATGAAGGACGAAAAAGGAAACCCCTTTACGGCGCACACGACGGCGCCCGTGCCCTTTATCGTTACCGACCCGTCAATAAAGCTCGCGTCCGGCGGAAAGCTTTGCGACATAGCGCCGACCCTGCTTGAAATAATGGGTATACCGCAGCCGCCCGAGATGACCGGACGGTCGCTTATTGAAAAATAATATTAAAAAAGGAGATATACGCAATGAAAAAGTTCATCGAAATAATCGACGTTTTAGGCCGCGAAATTATGGACAGCCGCGGCAACCCGACCGTTGAGGTCGAAGTGGTCGTCTTTGACGGCGCGCAGGAATTTATGGGCCGCGCGGCGGTACCCTCCGGCGCTTCGACCGGCGTGCACGAAGCGTGCGAGCTTCGCGACGGCGACAAGTCCCGGTATCTTGGCAAGGGCGTTCTTAAAGCCGTCGACGCGGTAAACGACGAGATAGCCGACGCCATAATCGGCCTTAACGCGCTCGATCAGAACGAGATAGACGCCGTTCTTATCAAGCTCGACGGCACCGAAAACAAATCCCGCCTCGGCGCGAACGCCATCTTAGGCACCTCGCTCGCGGTCGCGAAAGCGGCGGCGGAAGCGCTCGGAATGCCTCTTTATTCCTACGTCGGCGGCTGCAACGCCAACACCCTGCCCGTTCCCATGATGAACATCATGAACGGCGGCGCGCACGCGACAAACAACGTTGATATCCAGGAATTTATGGTAATGCCCGTCGGCGCGCCCGATTTCCGTGAAGGTTTACGCTGGTGCGCGGAAGTGTTCCATAACTTAAAGGCTATCCTCAAATCCCGCGGCCTCGCGACGGCTGTCGGCGACGAGGGCGGCTTTGCCCCCAACCTCGAGCATGACGAGGACGCGCTTGAAGTAATAGTCGAAGCCATTAAGAAGGCGGGCTACAAGCCGGGCAAAGACTTCAGGATAGCGCTCGACCCCGCGGTTTCCGAGTGGTACGTCGACAAAGAGGGCGGCTATTACCTGCTTCCCAAGGCGCAGACGAAGATGACGCGCGAGCAGATGATAGACATGTGGGCTTCCTTCGTTGAGAAGTACCCCATAATCTCCATAGAAGACGGCATGGCGGAAGACGACTGGGACGGCTGGAAAATGCTTGTCGAAAGAGTCGGCTCTAAAATACAGCTCGTCGGCGACGACCTGTTCGTCACCAACACCAAGCGCATCGAAAAGGGCATAAAAGAAGGCGCGGCGAACGCCGTCCTTATCAAGTTCAATCAGATAGGCACGCTCACCGAAACGCTCGACGCCATTAAGATGGCGCACAGAGCCGGCTGGACCGCCGTTATCTCTCACCGCAGCGGCGAGACGGAGGACACCACGATTGCCGACCTGTCGGTCGCGCTTAACGCCGGTCAGATAAAGACGGGCGCGCCCTCAAGGACCGACCGCGTCGCGAAGTACAACCAGCTTCTCCGCATCGAGGAAGAGCTCGCGGACAGCGCGAAATATCTCGGGCTCGACGCTTTCTTCAGCATTAAATAATTATTGCGGCGGCTATTTAAGCCGCCGCATTTATTTTCGGAGGTTATTATGCTTTACGTATCTCAGCTCGATTATCAGCATATCCCCTACCGCACCAAGACCGACACGCCCGACGACGAATGGGGAAAAAACAGCACGGTCAGATCCTCGGGCTGCGGGCTTTGCGCCGCCGTCATGGTCGCCGACCGGCTCCTTATAAAGCCCGGCTTCGGCGTCAAGTCCGCCGTCGCGCTCTCTTACAGAACGGGCGCAAATCACGGGACCGGCACCGATTACGGTATATTCGCCCCCGCCTTCGCTGAAAGATTCGGCTTTAAACTTGAAAAGACGTCAAGCTTCAAAAAGCTTGAAAAGTGCTTAAAGACCGGCGGGTGCGCCGTCGCGCACGTAAGGCCGACGCCAAACGGCGAAAAGCCCTATTTTTCAAACGGCGGGCATTACATAACGGTTATCGGCGTCGAGCCGGACGGGAGATTCGCGATACTCGACCCGTCCTTAAAGCCCGACAAGTTCGACACGCCCGAAAGGCGCGGAAAGGTCGAGGTCAGGGGCAAAATCTGCTTCTGCGCGCCCGAAACTCTCGCGCACGACGTCGAGTGGTCTTTGCCCGAAAACCGCGGCTTTTACCTTTTCAGCAGATAAATAAGCGGAGGCGTCAAGCCTCCGTTATTTTTATCATTGACGAATAAGACGGCATAATATATAATCGGTTTATAAAAAAGATTCCGGAGTTGATTTTATGTCAGACGTACTCAAAAAAACAGTCGCGGCGCTTGAAGAGGCGCGGCTCAACGCCCCCTATTTCAAAGAGGCGCGGCTTTTGCCCGACAAAGACGATATCATATCGGTGCTTGACAAGCTTCAAAGGATACTCTTCCCCGGCTATTTCGGAAAATCGGACGAGTATTTCATCGGCTGGACACTCGCGGACGTAAGGGAAAGCCTTTTAAAGCAGATATCCTCGGTTTCCGCCCTTAAGGGCTCGGATATAAACGCCGAAGACGCGGTCGATAAATTCATTTCCGCCCTGCCCGAGGTGCAGAAGCTTTTATTCCTCGATATAGAGGCGTTTTTCGAGGGCGACCCCGCCGCCGAAAGCACCAAAGAGGTCATTTTCTCTTACCCCGGCTTTTACGCCATATTCGTATACCGCTTAGCGCATCTGCTTTACGAGCTTCGCGTCCCCTTTATACCGAGGATAATGACCGAGCACGCGCACAGCCTTACGGGCGTCGATATAAACGCGGGCGCGAAGATAGGAAAGTCCTTCTTTATCGACCACGCGACGGGCGTCGTCATAGGCGAAACGACCGAGATAGGCGACAGAGTTAAAATATATCAGGGCGTTACCATAGGCGCGCTCTCGACCCGCGGCGGCCAGTGCCTGCGCGGAAAAAAGCGCCACCCGACTATAGGAAACGACGTAACTATTTACTCGGGCGCGACTTTGCTCGGCGGCGAGACATATATCGCCGACGGCGTGACAATACCCGGCAACGCGTTTATAACAAGATCCGTCGCCAAGGGCGACGTGATAAAGGTCAACTGATCATACAAACAAAAAGCTTCGGGGCTTTCGGCTCCGAAGCTTTTTTTATATCCTCTCTTAAACGACTTCCCTTTTAAGTATCGCGTAATTGTGGGTGTCGTGATAGCCCGAGGCGTTATAAAAACGCTCTCTCGACATTCCCTCGTAAGACATGCCTGTCTTGCGCAGCACGAAGCCCGCCGCGGAGTTTTTGACAGAATGGCTCGCGTATATGCGGTTAAGGCCGTATTCGGCGAAGGCGAACCTTAAAAAGGCGGCGGAGGCGTCGGTCCCCACGCCCTTGCCCCTCATATCGGGAAGCACGGCTATATCGAACCTGCCGCTTCTGTTCTTTTCATCGACAGACAGGGCGATAACGCCGACCTTTTCGCCCGTTTCGCGAAGCTCGACGGCAAATACCCGCGCTTTTTTCGAAAAAAACGGCTCGGTATCCGCCGCGGGGCAGTTTTCTTCGTTGACCGCTTTCTTTAAAAAGCTTTTGTCTTCAAGCGCCAAAAGGATCGTCTTTTCTCCGCTTATCATTTTTGTATATCCTCCAAGAGTTTTTTATCTTCTTTCGTAAGTTCAAGCTTTTGGAACATATCGGGGCGAAGCTTACGCGTTATTTCAAGCTGCTGCCTGCGCCGCCATTTCCGTATGTTTTCGTGATGCCCCGACAAAAGCACGTCGGGAACGCTTTTGCCGTGCCACACCTCGGGGCGGGTGTACTGGGGATATTCGAGCGCGCCCGAAAAGTGGCTTTCGTCTTCAAATGACGCCGTTTCCGAAAGAACGCCCGGCACCATGCGGCAGACGGCGTCTGTTATGGCGCAGGCCGCCGTTTCTCCCCCGGTCAGAACGAAGTCGCCCAAAGAAATTTCTTCGTCTATACACTCGTCGATAAACCTCTGGTCGACGCCCTCGTAAGGGCCGCAGACGATTATGAACCTGTCAAGCGCCAGAAGCTCTTTCGCGCGCGCCTGCGTAAAGGTCTTTCCGCGCGGAGAGGTGAGGACGGTATGCACCTTTTCGCCGCCCTTTATCTCGGTAAGGCAGTTGTAAAGGGGCTCGCAAAGCATTATCATGCCCTGACCGCCGCCGTAGGGGTAATCGTCGGTGCGGCGGTATTTATCCGTGCAGAAGTCGCGCACGTTCACGCAGCGGATATCCAGAAGCCCGTCGCGCCTGCCCCGCCCTATTATGCTCGTGTTTAAATAGGCGTCGACCTCTTCGGGAAAAAGAGTAAGTACGTCAATTCTCATCGGGATAAAACCCCTCGATAGTTTTTATAAATACGGTCTTCGTCTTTTCGTCTTTTTTGAGCACGAACTCGGGAAGGTCGGGCAGGAGCATGACCCCCGCGGGCGTTTCTATCTCAAGCATGACGTTTTTTACGCCCTGCCGTGAAGATACCACCTTTCCGGTAACGCGCGAAAACCGCTCGTCAAACACGTCGAAGCCGTAGATATCGGAATAAAAGAGCCTGTTTTCGGGAAGGGACACGTCCTCTCTTTCGGCGAAGACCGTCTCGCCCTTAAGTTTTTCAGCCGCCGTCATATCGTTAACGCCCTCGAGGCAAACGAGCGCGACGCCGCCGTTTTCGCGGAAGCTTTTCACCGCGTATCTTACGCCCCTTATCACGACGGCGCGGATATTTTTCCAAAAGCCCGCGTCGCAGTAAGACAGCACCTTAAGCTCGCCTTTCACGCCGTGGGTGTTGACCGCCTTTCCGCACTCTATCCTCATTGCCGCTCTTTCCCCGGGACGAACTGCGCGAACTTTACCTTGTTATCGTCAAGCACAGCCGTTATCTGCTCTTTTCTTTCGGGCGCGAAATACAAAACGTACTCTCGCGTGAAGGTGTGAAGGCGCAGGCGAAAGCCCTTTTCATCCTCGCGGTCCACGGCGTAAAACTCTACGTCGGAAAAAGGTACGTGCCGCCCGGCGGCAACGAAGCCGTCGTCGCACAGCCCGCTTTTGGGAAGAAGGCTGACGAGCACGAAAACGACCATAAGGCAGGGCGCGAGATAGGGGTAATTAAAAGACGCGCGCTTTACGAAGACGAGCGCGCATACGAGTATAAGCAAAATCACGTCGGCGGCCAATCTGCCCGACGTTTTTCCCTTTATTCTGACTTTGTGATTAAGACCGGTCGCCAAAAGCTCACGCACAATAAGAAAGGCGGCGATAAGCGCGGTCGCTATGTCGTATAAAGCCAAGAAAATCAACTCCTTTTTATATTTTAGCATAAGCCTGCGCAAAAATCAATCACCTTGACTTTTTAATAAATCATTAATATAATTTCAGTAGACGGAGGGCGGAGTTTCGCCCCCGCGAAAGGCAGGTCGTATATGTATCTTGAAGAAAAACTCGCGGATCTGCGTCTTCCCCCTTTAAAGACCCGCAAAGAAATGCTTGAAGTTCTTTTACGCGAGGAATACGGTC
>JAFSVO010000209.1 GCA_017444965.1 Clostridia bacterium
ATGCGGTAATCAGTTTCTTGAACTTTATTGCGTAAAACTCTGTTCTTCGGTACTTTAACGGATTCTCTTTTGCTGTAAGATCGGTCAAATCCAAGCAGTTATAAATACTTTTGTCAATATTCAAGTAGTGCTGAATGATCATATTTCCGACTATTTCCGGAAGGTTAGAGTCTATGAGTATTAAATTATCTTCATATGTCTCATCAATGACTTTTTCAAATTTAATTGATTCGGCATACTCGGAAAGTTTTTTAAATCTATCCTTCATATACTCTTTTGAAACAGACTTATCTATTGAATTGACTTCTTGCATTTGAGCTTGAGTCAACCCTTTAATATGATATCTGAAACGAGTATTCTTCCCGGAATTCAAAAGAGTCGGGGCTGATCCTACATCCGATTTTATTGAAAACCCCACTTTCGGAGAAAATCCGGTATGAAAATCATGTATTTGCATTTCCATATCAACTTTTTCGAGCGAACTTGCTTTAACTTTTGTAATATGCAATTCGTCCATAAACGGCTGAATCTTCGGTATTTCAAAAGCGCTTTCCCCGGGTGCTCCCGCAAATATTTTGTCAAATAAAGCGGTAATATTGTCCGTGAATTCTTCCGGTGACAATTCTGCGATTTGCGTTCCGTTTTGAAAGATCCGGATAGTTTTACCGGTAAAATAGTCTATCGGATAATTTTTCTTCTCTTCTCTGATGATTCTGATAATAGGTAAAAATTGATCGGCTATTCGATTGGCGTTTTGGTCTGCCGCGTAAATACGCCCTTCTTTCAAAAGTTTGATAAACGCGTATAGTTCGGACCATTCACCTTTGTTATACTTCATTCCCATTTTCCAAAACCTCTCTTATTCTTTTTGCAACCGACTCAACTACATTGACAGTAACGCTGTTTCCGAATTGCTTATACAGATGAACGTCCGCTACCGGAAGGACATAATCATCAGAGAAGCCTTGCAGTCTCGCCCATTCGCGCGGCGTCATTTTTCTGATTCCCTCTTTGTTTATATTACCTTTAATGTGCGTCGTAGGTGTAAGTTCCTTTTGGCGTTTGTCGATCACAAGATTTCTTTCTCTGCCCATACCGCCGCAGACAACGGCGCCGGCAATATCGCTCCAATCGCGGATCTCATATCCGAAGCCGTTTCCTTTCGCCTCATGGCGTGCCTTATGCTTTTTCAAAGTGTCAAGATAAACATCGCTTAAGTAGTATTTTGCCGGCACCGGCTTTTCTTCTTTTATATCCCAAAGGCGTTTGGTATCGTCTGTCTTTTCGGGAAAATCAAAGGAGTCGGGTGCAATATCGTTTCTGAATGCGACAACATATATTCTCTCGCGGTTTTGCGGAACACCGAAATCTTTTGAATTAAGCACTTTATAAAAGACTTTATACCCGAGATCTTCAAATGTTTTCGTAATGATCTTGAACGTTCTTCCTTTGTCGTGTATCAACAGCCCCTTGACATTTTCACAGAAAATCACTTTCGGCTTGTGATACTCGCAGATACGGGCAACGTCAAGAAATAAAGTTCCTCTGCAGGTTCCTTTATAATCATCGTCAAATCCTTGTTTTTTCCCCGCAAGGCTGAACGCCTGACAAGGAAATCCGGCAAGGCATATATCAAACGCGGGAATATCTTTCTCATTAATTTTCGTTATATCTCCCGCTATTTCAAAATCATCATGAAAGTTTGCTTTATATGTTTTCTGCGCGTTTTCATCCCATTCGCTTACAAAAACGGTTTCGATCGAATCGCCGAACGCGTTATCAAAACCGATACGAATTCCGCCGATCCCCGCAAACAGATCAATGGATTTATACTTGCTCATTTTCTTTTACCGCCTTTTCAACAATATCGGCACATTGAATAATATTCTTTTTGATTTCTTTTCCCCAAAAACGAATGACCGTCCAACCGTCCGATTTCAGTTTTTCATTTACTTCAACATCTCGGCTCATATTTCGTTCGATCTTCGGTATCCAAAACTCTTGGTGCGATTTAAAATCTTTCTTTCGATTTTCCCAATCATAGCCGTGCCAAAATTCACTGTCGACGAACACGGCAACTTTTTTGCCTATGAATGCAATATCGGGATGCCCGAAAACGGTTTTAACGTTTTTTCGATATCTCAATCCGCGTTTCCGGAGTTCATCTCTTAACATGCACTCTATTTTTGAATCTTTATTTTTTACCGCCTGCATATTCCTGCGGCGTTGTTCGGGTGTATGCCTGTCCATTCTTTACATCCCCTCAAAAAGTTCGCTGAGGGAGACGCCGAGGCCGTCGGCGATCTTTTTTATATTGATGATGGATATATTTCGTCTGCCCGCCTCGACGGACGCGTAATATGTGCGGTCCATGCCTATTTTCAGCGCGAATTTCTCCTGCGAAAGCCCGGCTTTATCCTTGCGAAGGGTCTGCAGCCGCTTTCCCAAATCTGTCGTTATCATAAAAGCCCCCTAAATATAGACTTATAAATACTCTATTCTATACTATATATCGTCCGCGGATTATGATTCAACGGACTATAAGCAACACCAAATAATTATTTGTCGTTTTTTACGCTCCTTTAAAAATCGCAACGGTCTTTTCCGCCTTTTGATTCTACAATGCTCTTAAGGTTATCCCTTTTTCCGGACAGTAGCGCGTTTTTGCGCTTTCAAAGACGTCAGATTTACAGTCTGCCCCCCTTTGCCGGGCGGGGCGAGGGGCAGGTTTTGTCCACCGTTCGCCCTCTTTTTTCATTTTTATCTTGAAAAAACGGCGCGGAGGATTTATTATTATTACAGATACTTTCGATAAAACGCATTCGTTTTTAAGGAGGCTTAATATGGTATCCGACGTCATTACCGTCAAAAGCGACGGTACGGGCATGAAAGAAGCGCTCGCGCAGGTCGAGGCGGCGGCGGCTTTCAGGTCGCTTTCCGACAAGGAAATGCTGCGGCTTCGTCTGCTCGCCGAGGAAATGACCGGAATGCTCTGCGGCATAACGGGCGAGCTTACGGCGGACTTCCGCATAGAGTCGGAAGACAAAAAGTTCCGCCTTTATCTTTCCGCCGACACGGTCATGAACCCCGAAAAAAGGGAAAAGCTGCTCTCGGTCTCTACCTCGGGCAAGAACGCCGCGGCAAAGGGTATTATGGGCAAGATACGCGAATTCTTCTCAAGCACTTACGACCCGAACTACTTAGACCCGACCTTTTACTCTATGGGCATGCTCGCCGGGGGCGACCCCGACACCGCGGCTACTATCTGCTGGTCGCTCAACAGATACCGCAGCGAAATAGCCAAGCAGACCGCCGGCAGCGAGTGGGACGAGCTTGAGACGTCTATCGTCGGCAAGCTCGCGGACGAAGTAAAAGTCGGCATCACCGGCAACCGCGTTGAACTTGTAATATACAAATCATTCTGAAAGGACGAACAAAAATGAAAATAACTACTTCTCAAAACGGCACCTCTCTTACCGTCGCGCTTGAAGGGCGGCTCGACACGACCACCTCGCCCGAGCTTGAAGCAAAGCTTTCCGAATCCTTAAGCGGGATAACCGATCTGACGATCGACCTCGGCAGCCTCGAGTACATTTCCTCCGCGGGGCTCCGCGTGCTTCTGGCGACCCACAAAAAGATGATGGCGAAAGGCAAAATGACCGTCGTGAACGTAAACGACACCGTCTCGGAGATATTCTCGATAACCGGCTTTTCCGGCATCCTCAATATAGAATAAACAAAAACCCTTTGCGCCCGGCTTTTTCCCCGGGCGCAATATTTTTAATTCCGCGCCAATAAAGAAACAGGAGGAAAATGCCTATGCCTGCTGCGCTTATCTATCTCGGCATAATGCTCGCGGTCATCATAGTATGGTTTTTGCTTTTAAAGCGGCCCGTTTACGAAGCCGTCCTTATAAGCTTTATCCTTCTTCTGACCGTTACCGGAACGTGGGGAAACGTTTTGGGCTATATCGACACGGGGCTTAAGACCTCGCTTCTCTATTCGATGACCGCCTTCTGCGCCATGTCCATACTGCTTACTAAAACGAAGGTCATCGACAGCGCGATAGCGGTCATCTTGGCTCTGCTCGGCCGCGTGACCGGCGGCGCGGGCTACGTATCCGTCGTGGCGAGCGCGTTTATGGGCGCTTTGTCCGGCTCGGGTCCGGGCAACGTCATGGCGACGGGAAGCATCACCATCCCCGCTATGAAAAGATCGGGCTTCCCGCCCGAGCTTGCCGCGAATATTGAATCGAACGCGTCTTACCTCGGCAATATGATACCGCCGTCGGGCAACATAACGGCGGCGCTCGGCGCGCTGACCGGCATGGCGGCGTACGGCGAGGGCTATATCAGCCAGGCGGAGTTCTGGATAGTCCTTTGGGGCTGCTCGCTCTGGTTTATTCTTCAGCGTCTTATAATGGTATTCATTTTCTGCAAGCATTATAAGGTCGCGCCGATGTCGAAGGACGAGCTTCCCGGCCTTAAAGAGACCTTCAAAAAGGGCTGGCAGGGGCTTTTGCTTCCCGTTATCATCCTGCTCCCCTTCGTTCTCGACTATTTCTTCAAGTCGACCTTCTTCACCGCGCGGCTCGGTAAGGACGGCGCCAAATTCATGTCAAGCTCGCTCCTTATCTTCATTGGCGGTCTTGCCTCTATCTACGCGGTGATAATCGCCAAAGACAAAAAGAAGGTTACGCCCCACGCCATAGCCCGCATGTTCGCGGACGGGATAAAGACGATAGCCCCCGCGATAGGCGTCTGCGTTTTCGGCTATATGATAGGCGCGCTTTTCACCGACCTCGGCGTGACGGACGAAATGCTGACCTTTATGCAGGGTCTTAATATGGGCCGCTTCGGCGCCGTGCTGTTTATATGCGTCGTCACCTGCCTTTTGGGCATGGTCATACCCGGAAGCTCGCTCGTCGTCCTTTTCGGGCCCGTCTTCATCACCATTCTGGCGTCTAAGGGCACGTCGCCCGTTCTCGCCGCCGCGATGCTGCCATGTATCTGCGGCGTCATGTGCGGCATAACCCCGCCTCTCGGGCTCGGTATGTACGCAGGTATGAGCCTTGCCGGCTCGGAGTTCGGCAAGACGTTTAAAAACAACCTGTGGTGGGTCGCGGCGCAGTTCGTGATGGAAGTCGTCGTACTTATGGGCTTCCTGCCCATTTTAGGGCTTTAAGGAGGGAACACCATGAAAAAGATAACAGACGTATTAAAGCTTATCTTCGGCTACGGGATCATGATAGTCCTTTTCGCCGGCGGGCTGACCTTCTTCGGCTATATCGCCGCGCTTATAATAGGCGGCGAGACCGCGACGGCAGTCTGCACCTTTATTTACAAATCCTTTATCCCGATAATCATCTATGCCTCTACCGTACTTATCCTCTTCGGGCTTCTGACTATGTACCTCGCGGGCGAAAAGGCCCTGACCCCCGAAAAAAAGACCCCCCGCGAAAAAGAGGAAAAGTGATTTTCGCGTAATACTTTTCGCGCCCGAGGGATCCTTCCCCCGGGCGCATATTTTTATCTCTTTTCGTCTTGAAAGACTGTACGAAATGTTGTACAATCAAAAAAGAATAATTCCGCAAGAGGAGACGGCTTATGCCCGACAGAAAAATAAACGATATTAAGACGGTCGTCGTTTTCGACACCGAAACGACCGGCACGGAATATGAAAAAGACGAAATAATAGAGCTCGGCGCGATAAAGCTTTTAAACAATAACGGCGTTTTTGAGAAAACGGACGAAATGAACGTGCTTATAAAGCTCGCCCCCGGCGAAAAGCTGCCGCAGAAAATAATCGAGATCACCGGCATAACCGACGAGGCGCTTGAGGCGGACGGCATAGACCGCGAAGAGGCGGCTTTTAAGACGGCCGGCTTTTTCGAGGGCGACGACAAGCTGATAATCGCCTACAACGCCCATTTCGACCTTTCCTTTCTGTGGCATTTTCTTTCAAGATACGGGCGCTGCCCCGAAAGAAAATTCGGGCTTGCCGACGTGCTGCAGGGCGCCCTTTTCCTCGACGCGCTTACCGTTTACAAGGACAGAAAGCCCTATCCGCACAGGCTTTTCAACGCGATAGACGCGTATAAGATAGACGCGCAGAACTCGCACCGCGCTTCCGACGACGCGTTCGCCGCGTGGGAGGTGTTCCTTAAAATGCGCGAGGAGGAAGACGACCTTGACAGATATATAAACCTTTTCGGCTTCAACCCGAAATACGGCGTGACGGGGCGCAGGATACACTCGGTGACCTATCTTCCCCAGCAGTTCGACAGTAAGGAAAAGCTATACGAAAAAGCGCCCGCGAAAGCGGAAAAAAGGGAGGTATAATATGTCCAAATCGGTAAACCAGAAGCTTAAGCTCATGTACATCGCGCGGTATCTTTCCGAAAAAACGGACGATAACAACACCGTATCCGTAAACGAGATAATAAGCATGCTCGAAAAATACGACGTCAAGGCGGAGCGCAAGAGCATTTACGACGATATCGAGCTTTTAAAGCTGTTCGGCTACGATATAGAACGCCGCAAGGACAAAAATAAGACGGGCTATTACCTTGCCTCGCGCGATTTCGAGCTTGCCGAGCTTAAGATACTCGTCGACAGCATACAGGTATCTAAGTTCCTGACCGAAAAAAAGACCAACAAGCTTATTCGCAAAATAGAGGAGCTTACGAGCGAGAACGAAGCCAAAGAGCTGCAGCGCGACGTCTTTGTGCACGAGCGCGTCAAGACGGAGAGCGAGAACGTCTTTTACACGGTCGACGGGCTTTACCGCGCCATAAACTCGGACTGCGCGGTCAAGTGCAAATACTGGAGCTATACCGCCACCAAAACGCGCCGCTTCCGCAAGAACGGCGAATACTATACCTTAAGCCCCTACGCCCTTTTGTGGGAGGACGAAAATTACTATCTTTTAGCGTGGGACAACGACGCGCGCAAGATGAAGCACTTCCGCGTAGACAAAATGACCGACGTCACCTTAACGAAGAGCAGGCGCGAGGGCAGGGATGAATACTCGAAGCTTGACATAACGCGCTATCAGAACCGCGTTTTCGGCATGTACGGCGGCGAAACGCGCAGCGTGCGCATTAACTTTGACGAGAGCATCGCCGGCACCGTGATAGACCGCTTCGGAAGGAACGTGGTGATATCCCCCGAAAAGGACGGCTCCTATTCCTTTACCGCCGAAGTCGGCGTAAGCCCGACCTTTTTCGCCTGGGTATCGACCTTCGGCGGCGCCGTCCGCATAACCGCGCCCGACGACGTGAAGGAGCAGTTCAAAAAACATTTGAAAGCGGCGCTGAAAGCGCATAAATAATCCGAAAAGCCAATAAAAACGGGGCTCGGGCGTATGTCCGAGCCCCGTTTTTACTGTCCTTCTTATTGGACTTATCTTCGTTTATACTGAAGGCGAAAAGAAAACGGAGGAGGTCTGTTAAAATGATAATACCCTTTCTTATCTACTTTCTTCTGGAGGATCTCGCGCAAAAGCTCGTAAAGCGCTACAGGGCGACCCATCCCGCGAAGGCGCGCCGCGAAAAGGGCGAGCGCGAATATCTGCGCTCGGCTTAAATACAGGTAATCGCCGATTAAACCGCCGCACACATCTTGCCGGCATATTTTCCGCCCGGATTTGTCTCAAAATCTTGAAATACACATAGTATTCCTGCGATTTTTCGACTTCACCTGACGAAAAATCTGCTCGACAATCTGCACACTTCAGTTTAATCAGCGATTACCGCAAATTACTCTTGCCATAAATCGCCTTTGGGTGTAAAATACTCTTGTAAAAATTTTATATACGGGAGTGTTTTTATGAAGATCTTAGTCATCAACGCGGGAAGCTCTTCCCTTAAATATCAGCTTCTCGATATGCCCGAGGGGAAGGTCCTCGCGAAAGGCCTTTGCGAGCGCATAGGCATAGACGGCAAGTATAAGTACGAGGCGAAAGGCGAAAAGCTTGAGGGCGAAACGCCTATGGCGACCCATTCGGACGCCATCCGCTTCCTTACCTCTATGCTCGTCGACCCCGCAAAGGGCGTTATCTCGGACATGAAAGAGATAGACGCCGTCGGCCACAGGGTCGTTTCGGGCGGCGAAAAGCTTTACGAGTCGGTCCTCGTCACCGCCGAGAGCAAGAAAGCCATTGAAGAGTGCATCCCCCTCGCCCCGCTCCACAACCCCGCCAACCTCACGGGCATTTCCGCCTGCGAAGAGGTCATGCCCGGCGTGCCGCAGGTCGCCGTTTTCGACACGGCGTTCCACGCCAAGATGCCCAAAAAGGCGTATATCTACGCCCTGCCCTACGAGTATTACGAAAAGTACGGCGTCCGCCGCTACGGCTTCCACGGCACCTCGCACAGGTTCGTCTCCGAACAGTGCGCGAAAGCCATGGGAAAAGACATTAAAGACCTTCGCATAATCACCTGCCATTTAGGCAACGGCTCGTCGATCGCCGCCGTCGACCACGGCGTCAGCGTCGATACCTCGATGGGCTTTACCCCGCTCGAAGGCCTGCCGATGGGCACGCGCTGCGGCAACATAGACCCCGCGATAGTCGAAACTATAGCCGTTAAAGAAAACCTCACCGTTTCGCAGGTGCTCAATATCCTGAACAAGAAGTCGGGCGTTTTAGGCGTTTCGGGCGTTTCATCCGACTTCCGCGACATAGCCGCGGCGGCGAAAGAGGGCAACGAGCGCGCCGCGCTCGCGAACGATATGTTCGTTTACGCCGTTAAGAAGTTCATCGGCGCGTACGCCGCGGCGATGGGCGGAGTCGACGCCATAGTCTTTACCGCCGGCGTCGGCGAAAACGACAAGACCTTCCGCCTCAAGATGACCGAGGGCTTGGAATTTATGGGCGTCAAGGTCGACCCCGTAAAGAACGACACCCGCGGCAAGATAGCTGAGATAACCGCCGACGGCGCGACCGTCCGAACCTTCGTTATACCCACGAACGAAGAGCTGGTTATCGCGATGGACACCGAAGCTATAGCCAAAGCCGCGAAGTAATATTATAAATCAAGCCGCCTGCCTTCGTTTTTCGGAGGCAGGCGTAATTTTAAGGAGAAAAGCATGGCGCACCCCGAATTACTCGCCCCCGCGGGGGGCAAAGAGCAGCTTTACGCCGCGGTAAGATGCGGCGCCGACGCGGTATACCTCGGCGCGCGCTCTTTTAACGCGCGAAGGCGCGCCGAAAACTTTGACGAAGGCGATCTTAAAGAGGTCGTCTCTTACTGTCACGCCCGCGGGGTCGCCGTTCACGTTACCGTAAACACCCTTCTGACCGACGGAGAGATGCCCGAGCTTTTAAAGACCGCGGAAGAGATAGCCGCCTCGGGCGCGGACGCCGTGATAGTGCAGGACCTTGCGGTAATGCGCATTTTTTTGAGCCGCTACCCTTCACTGCCCGTTCACGCATCTACCCAGTGCGCCGTGCACAACGCCGGGGGCGTAAAATTCTTTGAGGATATGGGCGTGTCGCGCGTCGTTTTAGCGCGCGAGCTCTCTGTAGAAGAGATCGCCGAAATACGCTCGAAAACCAAAATCGAGCTTGAAGCGTTCATACACGGCGCGCTTTGCATGTGTATCTCGGGCGCGTGCTGTCTGTCAAGCGTTTTGGGCGGCAGATCGGGCAACCGCGGCCTTTGCGCCCAGCCCTGCAGGCTTGATTTTAAGTCGCCCGCTCGCTCCCACGCGCTGTCCCTTAAGGATATGTCGCACCTTAAATACTTAGACGAGCTTGAAAGCGCGGGCGTCTGCTCCTTTAAGATAGAGGGGCGGATGAAGCGGCCCGAATACGTCGCGGCGGCGGTCACGGCGGCGCGGGCGGCGCTTGAGGGAAGGCCCTATGATGAAGAGACGCTGCGCGCCGTGTTTTCGCGAAGCGGCTTTACCGACGGCTACGCCTCGGGCAGGCGGGAGGATATGTTCGGCTGCCGCTCCCACGATGACGTTACGGCGGCGGCAGGCGTTTTGAAAAGCCTTTCTTCGCTTTATTCGAAGGAGACGCCGCGCGTGCCCGTTTCTATGGCGCTTTTTATTGATAAAGACGGCTCGCGGCTTGACGCCTCGGCGCGCGCTTTACGCGTTTCGGTTCACGGCGGCGCGGGGATAGTTCCCGAAAAGGCGGCGACCGATAAGGCGCTTTCGGAAAAATACCTTTCAAAATGCGGCGGCACACAGTTTTATCTGTCTGAGCTTGAGCTTTCAAACCCCGCGCATCTTATGCTCCCGCCGTCGGAAATAAACGATCTGCGGCGGCGCGCGCTCGAAGAATTAAACGCCGCGCTTTTGGAGCCGCGTCCCCACGCGCCCGCACCCTTCGCGTTTGAAAAAACGCCCTATGCCCCGCCCGAAAACGCGGAATACTGGGCGCGCTTTGAAAACCGCGCGCAGGTCTGCGGCGGGTTTGACAAGATAATTCTTCCGATAAACGAGATCGACGGCGAGCTTATATCAAAATACGGCTCCGCGCTTTTGTGCGAGCTTCCCTTCCTCTGTTTTCCGAAAGACGAGGCCTCGCTTGAAAGCCGCCTTGAAAAGCTTAAAGCCGCGGGGCTTTTTGGCGTTTACGCCGAAAACGCCTACGCCGCGCGCCTTTCTAAAAAGCTCGGGCTGAAAATCTACGGCGGCGCTGGGCTTAATATTTTAAACACCGCCGCGCTTCGCGAGTATGAAAAGGCAGGGCTTTCGGCGGCGACCCTTTCGTTTGAGCTTAACATGAGCAAGATAGAGCGTTTGGGCGGCGCGCTGCCGCGCGGGTACCTCGTTTACGGCCGCCTGCCCCTTATGCGATTCAGAAACTGCCCCGTAAAACCGCCATCCGGCTGCGGCGCCTGCCGCGGGACAGGCGAGCTTTCAGACCGCACGGGCGCGCGTTTTACGGTGCTTTGCGGCGGCAAAAAGTTCGGCACTCTCTTAAACGGCGTCCCCCTGCATTTGGGCGGCAAAAGGCAGGCGAAGGCCGATTTCAAGCTTCTTTATTTCACGACCGAAACGCGGGAAGAATGCGAAAGAATAAGGGACGAAATAAAGCAGAATAAAGAAAGCTCTCTTCCCCGCACGGGCGGGCTTTATTACAGAGAGCTGAAATAAAAGGAGATATTTATGATACTGTTCGTAAACGCGTGCGTAAGAGAAAAATCGAGGACGGAGGCGCTTTCGCGTCATCTGCTGTCAAAGCTTTCGGGCATTGTTCAAGAGGTAAAGCTTACAGACCTTTCTTTCCCCAAAGCCGACGGGGCTTTTATTCAAAAAAGAGACGCGCTTCTGTTTAAAGGGGAATACGGCGACGAACTTTTCGCCGCCGCGCGCGATTTTGCCGCGGCGGACGAGATAGTCATAGCCGCGCCCTTCTGGGACCTGTCTTTCCCCGCCGCGCTCAAGCAGTATTTCGAGCAGATAAACGTGATAGGCATAACCTTCGATTACTCCGAAAGCGGCGCGCCCGTGGGACTTTGCCGCGCGAAAAGGCTTTATTACGTAACCACCGCGGGCGGCCCGATCCTTTCCGAAGAATACGGGTACGGATACGTAAAGGCGCTCGCGACAAGCTTTTACGGAATACCCGATACGGTATTATTCAAAGCCGAGGGGCTCGATATCGCGGGCGCGGACGAAGCCGCCATACTGAGCGAAGCGACAGCCCGCATAGACGAATATTTCGCCGCGAAATAACCGTCTTTTCCCTTGCCCCCGACAAGTTTTCGAAAGCAAAAAGCAGTGCGAACGCACTGCTTTTTGTTATCATCATTTAATCATCATAAGGGAAATTTGCCTCAAAAAGATCATAATTTCCGTCATAATTATCCGCTAAATATTCTTCAAAAGAAACATGTTCTTCGTAATGATCCTCGTCGTATTGCGACATATTTCTTCTTGCATATAATTCCTCCGGCGTAGGCGGGCACGGATCCTCATCATATTCCACCCTTGACATATTTCTTCCTGTAATTCCAGCGCATTGAGATACAACGCGAATATTCACGCCATATGTACCTCCTACGTATCCCCCGGTAACCTGACTTACATAAGCGCTGTATAAATTTTTCCCGTTTTGAATATTTTGCGCCATTGTATGCGCCAGATCTCTTCCGATATATCCTATTTTCTCACCACTCATTGTGTAAACCGCTATTGCATTCGGGTCTTGATTATTGAATGTTTCACGCATCAGAATAAGCTCTGAACCCGGTCGCAATTGACCGTTAAAGTATAATCTTTGTATCTTTTCCTGCCGATTTTCAAACGTGACTCCAACAACCTTTGTGTAGAAACTTTCCACGCTTTGTCTTCCTTTCAGTGTTATTTATCAATACCTCTTACATAACTGTTAGCCTCATTGATGATTTTTACATAAAAGCCTGCAACTTTTTTTAAAACGGTAGACTCGTCCAAATATGCTTCGTTGCAATGTTTAACAAGAAGTTCTTTCATAATGTCAAAAATGTCCGTAATATTTTCTTCCGAGTGAACGATAAGCGTTTCGTTAAGAATCTGATAAAAATTATTAATTTCATTTTTCAGATATCTTGAAGCAATATCTTTCCAGTCCGTCGGCTGATAAAAACGGCAATAATTATCCGGGCTTTTTTTTATATTCCTCATCATCAAGCGCAAACAACACGTCCGCTAAATTGAACAAAGTAACATAATCTCCGTTAAGCGCCCAGTTGTACAAAGATTCAAGCGTCCTTTGCGGTTTATTCAGTATTTTCCAATAATAAACACTAAGCAATATGCGATAGTAACTGCTCCCGTTATATGCAGCCAACGCCAGTTTATGCGGCTTGTTTAAGAGAAGCTGACCGTCGTCAAGTTTTTCGGTTAACGCTTCCGCCATTTCATAAGAATACGCCGCATCACCATCTTCTATTGCCATAGTAAAGTAACCCACGGCGTTATTAAATGCAGAATCAAAACCTGGTTTCCCGTATGAAATCGCGTTTAAAGCGCCTAATCTTCGTTCTGCATATGCGTTATGACCATTGGCAGCCACTTCAAATAATTTTATAGCCAAGTCAATATTTTCATTTGTGCTACCTTTATCAACCGATTTTGCTTTTTCGAGAGCTTCCATTATTTTTGCCTGCTCAGAGCAAAGCATATACCAGCGATATCTTGAAAGCATAACAGTTTTACCTTACTTTCAATTCATAAGACCATTTCCTATCTAAAGAAACGCACCTGCTAAAACCGGATCCCAAACCATTAATTAAACTTCTGTAAGTATCGGATATTTCGTCAACGGTGAACGGACAACCGAATAATTCATTTGAATAACCTGCAATTACTTCCGAAATCTCTTCAGGAAATGCAAAAGAAGCGGTTAATACCGTCTCCATTTCTTTTTTAAAAGTTAAGATGAAAGGTTTATCGGTCACTGTTTTGATAGTCATACTTCCTTTGGTAGTAAAATACACCTTTTCTTTATTACTCTCTTCGGAAATAAAATCGTTAAATGCCGTTGAGATCATCTCAAA
The DNA here is from genome assembly GCA_017444965.1 of Clostridia bacterium. GTDB lineage: Bacteria > Bacillota > Clostridia > Oscillospirales > Butyricicoccaceae > RGIG3513. Next base: position 13,499 of record JAFSVO010000209.1, read on the forward strand.
GGGAACTAACTGCGCCATGTAACCCAATGACTTTTTGATGTTTATTATATCGTTATATGTCGAACAATATATTTTATCGTTGTTCGACAGCACACTAAAGTTTTGTAACTCTATCACATACAGTTTTTTTGATGTATTCATTTTATCACCTCAATTATTCCAAATAAGCGAACTTTCGTCAATTTTATTGATAAACCCTTTAAGCAACCAATCATAACAATACTCTCCCGGGTGTTTGTCATCTGTTGTCATAAAACTGGCTGATATAGATAACATCGAAAAAACGTTCGTTATTTCTTTAATCTCACAATCGTCAAAAACTGTATCCCCTAACGGAATATAATCGTTTTTTCCCGAACCGTATTTATCCATTATTTCAGATATTAGTCTGTTTTTATCTTTTTTCCCCGAGATAATAGGTATTGTATACAACGCTCTAAAGCTATATCCGCCCA
>JAFSVO010000210.1 GCA_017444965.1 Clostridia bacterium
CCTTCAAGCGTTTTTGCCCTTTTGCCCGTAGAATGATTGAGTATGCCGTCGCATACCTCGTCCGTAAGATTAAGTCCGCGCCCGTCCTTTTCCAAAAGCCGCACGACTCTCACGCTCTGGCAGGCGTGGTCAAAGCCGCCCTCGCTTTTGAAAAGCTCGGAAAGGGCGCGCTCGCCCGCGTGGCCGAACGGCGTATGACCGAGGTCGTGTCCCAGCGAAACGGCCTCCGTCAGGTCCTCGTTGAGCATAAGCGCGCGCGCAATTGAGCGCGCTATCTGCATGACCTCGAACGTATGCGTAAGCCTCGTTCTGTAATGGTCCGCCTGAGGCGAAATAAATACCTGGGTCTTATGCATAAGGCGGCGGAAAGCCTTTGAGTGGATTATCCTGTCGCGGTCGCGCTGAAACTCGCCTCTCATATCGTTGGGCGTGTCGGGCGCGCTTCTGTGAGCGTTTTTGCTCTTCGCCGCGTAAGGCGAAAGACAGTTCTCCTCGAATAACTCTATCCTGTCCTTTATCGTCATAAGACCGCCTCCTTAAATAGGCATAAATCTTTCTTTCAAAGCCTTCGGCGAAGCCGCTCCGTTCGTAAGCTCCGTAAGAGCGTGTGAAAGCTTGTCCTCTTCGCTTTTCTTTACGTAATACTTTATCGTCACCTTGTCGGCGTACTCTGTATCGGCAATAACCGCGCCCATGGCTTCCAAAGTCTTTTTCGTCTGCTCGTACTGAGCGTATTCTATTTTAAGCTCGAAGTCTCGGCACAAACACATGAGCGCGACGCCGCCGGCCTCAACGGCCTCCTTCGCGCCTCTTGCGTAGGCGCGCACAAGGCCCCCCGCGCCAAGCATTATACCGCCGAAATAGCGTGTTATAACGACGACAAGGTCATAAAGCTCTTCGCGGCGCAAAACCTCCAGCGCGGGCTGTCCCGCCGTGCCCTGCGGCTCTCCGTCGTCGGAGTAGCGCATTATACCGCCTTCGCGCAGTATGTACGCGTACACGTTATGCGTGGCGTCCCAGTATTTGGACTTCTTTTCGTTTATGAATTTAACGGCTTCCTCATTAGTCGAAACGGGCTTTACGTGACATAAAAAGCGCGAACGCTTTTCAATAAATTCGCCAGTTGCCTCGCTTTTTACCGTTTTATACTCCATCGTCCGCCACCTCGTGCTCTTTCACTTTCCCGTAAACCTGCGCATCGACTATCGCGCTTATAAGAACGCCGCTTTCGCGGTATTCCTCGCATATGACCTTCGACGTTTCATGAAGAAGGCTTACAAGGCCTCCTTTGTCGTAAGGTATAATAAGGCGCATCTGTTTTTTCCTGTTCTGAAGCTTCTTCTCGGTAAGAGAAAGAAGCTCGCCTATGCCTTCGCCCGTTTTTGCGGAAATATATACGGCATCCGACGAAAAATCAAGCCGTTCGCCGCTTGAAGCGTCGCATTTATTGTAAACTGTTATACAGTCGGTCGCCTCAGCGTCCATGCGCGCGATAAGCTCA
>JAFSVO010000211.1 GCA_017444965.1 Clostridia bacterium
ACCGTCGCCGCGCTTATATAAGTCAGCGCCGCCTCGTTCTGTAAAAAGCGCGAAGCGACAAACGCCGCTAAAAGCTGTAAAAGCACGGTGACCAATAACCCGAACGCCGACGCTGCCGCTGTCCTTTTGATCTTATCCGATGTACTTAACGTAAAAATCGCCCCCATATCATCTTTATAAGATAATATGAGGGCGCGTCTTTTTTAAGAACAGACGGTTATTTCTTTTCCTCACCGTCAAAAACGGCTTCGGTCTTTTCTTCCGATTTGGTCTCGGCCTTTTCGGGTATCTCGGTCTTCTGTTCGGGCGAAGTCCTGGTCTGGATAGCCCACTTTTTAACGGTCATCTTCGTGCGGTCGGCGCCCATTTCAAAAGTGACGACGTCGTCCTTTACCGAAAGGACTCTTCCGACAAAACCGCCTATAGTGACTATTTCATCGCCCGGCTGAATGCTGTTTCTTAAAACTCTTTCCTGCTTCTCACGCTTTTTCTGCGGACGGATGATGAGAAAATAGAACACGGCGGCCATAACGGCAAGCCATATCCAGATCATATAATTGGGACCGCCGGTCGCGGCTTCGGTTCCGGCCTCTGCTTCCAAAAACAAATTCATAGTACTCCTCCGTTATTTGATTTATTACATTGTATTATACTCTAAGGCGTTAACTATTTCAAGTGTTTTATATCCTTTTTCCGAGTTTTGCGGAGTTTTCGGCTCTGTACTCTTCAAAACTGCCTTCGTCGAGCGCTTTTCTTATATCAGCCGCGAGCGAATTATAGAAAAACAGATTGTGCATTACGGTAAGCCTCATACCGAGCATCTCTCCCGCTTTAAGAAGATGCCTTATATAAGCGCGTGAAAACTCTCTGCATACGGGGCAGGCGCAGTTTTCGTCTATCGGCGAGGGATCGTTTGCGTATTTGTTGTTGTTTATGTTTATTATGCCGCTGTGCGTGAAAAGATGACCGTGACGCGCGTTTCGGGCAGGCATGACGCAGTCGAAAAAGTCAACGCCGCGCGCGACGCCCTCGATTATGTTGGTCGGCGTTCCGACGCCCATAAGATAACGCGGTTTATCTTTCGGCATATACTCTTCGACCGCCTCAATGGTTTCGTACATCTCTTCTGCGGTCTCTCCTACCGCGAGTCCGCCGATAGCGTAACCCTGAAGATCGAGTTCGGATATCTTTTTCATATTCTCGATCCTTATATCCTTATACGTGCCGCCCTGATTTATCCCCCAAAGTACCTGCCCGGGGTTTACTGTGTCCTCGCGCGATTTAAGTTCGGAAAGCTTCTTTTTGCACCGAGAAAGCCACCTTGCCGTCCTGTCGGCGGATCCTCTTACGTATTTTTCGGGCGAAGGATTTTCGACGCATTCGTCAAAAGCCATTGCGATATCCGAGCCTAACGCCCACTGTATCGACATACTTTCCTCGGGCCCCATAAACACGAGATGCCCGTCCGTGTGAGCGTTGAACTCTACGCCCTCTTCGCGTATTCTGCGCAGTTTTGCGAGCGAAAAGACCTGAAAGCCGCCGCTGTCTGTCAGAATGGGCCCGTCCCATCTCATAAACTTATGCAAACCGCCGAGCGTTTTTACGGTCTCTTCACCCGGTCTTAAATGAAGATGGTAAGTGTTTGAAAGCTCGACCTGACAGCCTATCTCTTTTAAGTCGAACGCTGAAAGCGCGCCTTTGATAGCCGCCTGCGTGCCGACGTTCATAAAAACGGGCGTCTGCACGTCGCCGTGCGCCGTCTTATAAACGCCTCTCCGGGCTTTACCGCACGTTGAAAGAAGCTTAAATCCGCTCATCGTTATCCTCCAGAAGAATAGCCGCTTCTTCTCTTGGCAATGCCTGCAGGTTTTTGAGCTTGCTCTGTATCATTCTCGTTCTCGTACCCACAAGTCTGTCAAGCTCGTCGTTTGCCTGAGATATCTTTGTCTGCGCTTTCTCAAGAACGGCTGAGAAAGTGTCGAATTCGCCTTTAACGGCGCTTAGTATCTTCCATACCTCGTTTGAGCGTTTCTGAATCGCGAGCGTTTTAAAGCCCATTTGCAGGCTGTTTAAAAGCGCGCCCATTGTGGTAGGCCCTGCTATGCAGACTCTGAATTCCGCCTGAAGCTCTTCTACCATGCCTGCCCGCACAAGCTCGGCGTAAAGCCCTTCTGTTGGCAGGAACATAATAGCGAAATCGGTCGTTTCCGGCGGCGAAACATATTTTGTGCATATATCTTTCGCGAATTGTTTTACTCTGTTTTTCAGCTGTTTTAACGCCGCGTCTACGTTCGCGGGATCTGCCGTATCATATGCGTCCAAAAGCTGACTGTACGCGTCTGTCGGAAACTTTGAATCGATAGGCAGCCAAATTTTTTCATCGCCGTCACCCGGGAGCTTTACGGCGTATTCGACAAAATTGCTGTTTTTGGAAACCGTCTTGACGTTTTTTTCGTACTGCTCGGGCGAAAGTATCTGTTCAAGTATCGCGCCAAGCTGTATCTCACCCAAAACTCCTCTTGTCTTAACGTTTGAAAGCACCTTTTTAAGGTCGCCCACGCCGGCGGCGACGTTCTGCATCTCGCCGAGTCCTTTATAAACCTGCTCAAGCCTTTCACTGACCATCTTAAATGAATCGTTCAGCTTTTTATCGAGCGTTTCCTGAAGCTTTTCATCTACCGTGCGGCGAATAACTGTAAGCTGTTCGTTGTTGCTTTGAGTCATTCTTGAAATGCTGTCGGTCATAGCCGTGCGCACGTTTTCAAGCTTTTGCTCTGTCTGCATGGAAAAATAGTGCATATCGTTTCGTATCTGCACTATGCGCTGCTCTGAGTTTTTGTCCGAAAGCTCAAGCCTTTCGTCTAATTTCTTATCTGATTTTTCCAGCTTTTCTTCAACGTTTTTATTGAGTATCCCCTGCCGGGACAGCATAATAAGCGTAAGCACGAGAGAAAGGGCGGAAACGCAGAGAGTCACTGTCAACAAGATCTGCATATAGTCTCCTTTCCTAAATAAGTAGCATGGCGTCGCCGAAGCTGAAGAAGCGATACTTTTCTCTGACCGCCTCAGCGTACGCGTTTAATACTCTTTCCCTGCCGGCAAGCGCCGACACGAGCATGATAAGCGTGCTTTCGGGCAAATGAAAATTGGTTATAAGCCCGTCGACGCATTTAAACTTATACCCCGGGTATATGAAAATATCCGTATTCCCCGATCCTGCCGAAACGAGCCCGTTATCAAAGCTTACCGTTTCAAGCGTGCGGCATGAGGTCGTGCCGCATGCGATAACTCTTCCGCCCTTTTTGCGTGCTTCGTTTATCCTTTCCGCGGCGCTTTCGGACACGCTGTAATACTCGGTATGCATAAGGTGGTCTTTTATATTTTCCTCTTTTACCGGTCTGAAAGTGCCGAGTCCTAC
>JAFSVO010000212.1 GCA_017444965.1 Clostridia bacterium
ATTATATATTTTTAAAATACAAGAATAAGCGCGCTTATAAGGGTAATGAAGCGAAGAGCCGCGCCGAGCACGCCGGAAACGTTCGTGACGGCCCTGAATATCTGAAGCCGCGTGAGCGTACGGTAAACGTACAGCAGGCTGTCCCGCGGCAGATCCTTAAGCTCCCTTTCCCCGACAGTCTCGTTGAAATTTACGGCGTCTACGTCGTAATTGCGCAGGGCGAAATCCCTCGTTACCGACGCTATAAGAAACAGAACGGCGCACGTCGCGACGGCGCGAAACTCGTTCGATAAATTCAGCATACCGTTAGTTCTCCTTTCTTCCGAACGCCGCGAAATACTTTTCCCTAAGCGTTTTCAGCGGAAGCGACAGCGAAAAGGATTCGTTTCTCTCCGTTTGCTCCCCGGCGTATATCTGCGCCCCGGTCGCCGCGCTCAGATCCGCGTATTTTTCATAATAGTAATTCCACACTATCTTTATAACGTCGGGTCCGTCATAAAGGTCGTAGTACCGCACGAGCCGCGGCACGTCGGCTGCCGTCAGCTTCATGAGGATATGCAGGTCGCGGGCGTCAACGCGCGGCGCGAGATAAGCCGTAAGATACCCCGCGTTTATATCCGACGTGTTTACGGCTTTAACGCGGGACGGGAAAGCGTCCGAAAAGCTTTTTATAAGACTTTCCGCCCTTTCGTATTTCACAAGCTCCGAAAACTTTATCCGCGGCAGAAAATACCCCGTATCGGCTATCGTTTTCGCCACGGCGCGCAGTATGGGATAGGTTTTCGCGCCCTCAAGAAAAAAGTCGGCGGCGAAGGCGCGGAAGCGCGGCTCGGTGCAAAGCGCCCTGTTTATATGATCGGGAACGCCGCGGCTTTCGCCGTCGAAGCCCGCGTCCCAAAAGCCGTAAAAGCGGTAAGCGTCGTCGTCGGGGATAAGGAAGGGCTCGGAAAAGCCCTCTTCGTTCTTTTTCAAAAAATATCTGCCGCAGCCGCCCGATGAAAGCGACGCCGCCCTGCGATCCGACGGCGCGAGCGTCGCCGCCGCCCGTTTTCCGTATGTAGAGTGGAAGGAAACGCTCTTTATCCTTGAAAACTCGGCTTTCCAGTACCCGCCCTCTTCTCTCAGGGCGGCGCAAAGCGGATACTTTTTTCCGTTTTTGTTCGGAAGGTCGAGCGTAAGGCGCGGCACCCTCCCGCCCTCGAAGCCCTTGCCTAAAACGTCCCTTATCCTTTTGATCTCTTCCTCGTTTTCAGGCGTGAAATAATAGGTGCGCGACCCCTTAGACGACTCCGCGTCTAAAGTCAGCGAGGGGCGCGGCGCGCCGAAATGCTTTATAAGCAGTCTTTCTACCGTATCTTTATCCATTTTCATCACCCGCCTTTATAATAACTTTTCGCGTGTACCTTTTTCGGGACATAAACGCATCCGCAAAACTTGCGGATGCGTTTATCTTTATTCGGGCTCGCTCAGTTTATCCTTCGCTTCCTCGGCTTTTCTTACGTCGCGCGCGAGCGGAACGTCGCGGGATTTGACGCTGCACATAGGACATGAGCAGTGTATCTTCCCCTTTGAAAGGCGCCCCGGGGCGCCCCTCTCCCACGCGCGGACGTACTCTTCGCCGCCGATACGCCGAAGGATCCCTTCCCTGCGGTGAACGGCGCGCATTCTCTGCTTGCGGTAATAGCTGCGGTCTCTGTTCAATCATATCACTTCCCGACTCGTCTCACCGCCTGTAAAAGCCGTCGGGGTCACTCCCTTACAGGCGGCTGATCTGCCGGAAGCGTAAGCTGTTTTTCATATCCGCCCTGCCTTTCTTAATTTTACCGTGTTTCGTTTTTTCACGATCTCATTATAATCTTTCGTCAGTCCGTTTTTCGGTACAGTTAAGGCGGCGGAAAATCCGCCGCCCGCGTTTTTTACCTCTCACTCCGACAAAAGCCTGACGGCTTCCTCATATTTCCGCGCCCGGCTCCGCGCCTTTTCGTCAACTCTGTCAAGTCTTGAAAGGTCGCTGTTGTGCGCAAGATCCGCGAGCTTTACGGCGCGCGCCGTCGGGTTTTCCTTTATTTTCGCGACGTACTCCGAATAGGGCACGCTTTTATCGTGAGTTAAAAGGGCTATCGCGCTTATCACGCTTTCGGGAAAGCCCGCCGCCCTTATTTCCTCAAGCGTGAAGCCGCCGTCCTCGACCGCGTCGTGCAGCAGGGCGACCGCCGTTTCCTCCTCCGTCTTCATCTGCTCTGCGACGTGGAAGGGATGGTAAACGTAAGGCATACCGCTTTTGTCCGTCTGGTCTTTGTGCGCCTCGAAGGACATCTTAAGCGCCTTTTTCGTAAGGTCCGTGTATATCACGCGTTTCACCTCTTTTTACAAGCGGAACTCTTTTAAGTCGTCGAGCCGCAGAAGGGTCGGCTTTCCGCCGTGCGCCGCGCCCGTGTCGATATTTATCCACGTGTCCGTCCTTATTATCCTGCCCGAATGCTCTTCCCCGTAAAAATCGGTCGGCGTGTGTCCGAAGACGGTGACGGCGTTTTCAAAATACCTGTCGGAAAGCGCGGGGCGCGTCCACAAAAGCTCGTCGGGCGTGTAAGATGAAAGCTTTTTATCCTTTGAAAAGCCGCCGAGCCCCGCGTGAACGAGCAGAAATTCACGCCCGCCCGCATCTATGACCTCGTAAAGCGGCGCCTCGGCAAGGTAGGAATATATCTCCGAAATAAGCCCGGGGTCCGTTTTATTGATTATCTTTAAAGCGCCGAGCGTGACGTCGCCGCCGTTAGCCATCCACGTTGAGAAGGCGTCCATTTGCGACGCGTCGATACAGCAGAGATTCTCCTCGGTTATCTCTTTGAAAACAAATTCGCTGTCAAGCATCATTTTCTCGTGATTTCCGAGTATGAAAAAGGCGTTCGGCATGCACATAAGGCGGCGCAGAAGCCCTACCCCGCCGTCGCCGTTGCGGTCAATGACGTCGCCCAGAATGAAGAGGTCGTCGCCGCTTGTAAAGCCGCCCTTTTTCAGAAGCGCGTCAAAATCGCCTGCCGGATACCCGTGCAGATCCGCCGTAACGTAAGTCGCCATTCTTACCTCCGTCCGCCCGTATGTCCACCTTTATTTTAACCCATTTTCGCGCGTCTTGCAATATTGATAAAAACAATATATAAAAAAATCAAAAAAACTGTTTACAATTTGAAAACGGTGTGATAGAATAGTCAAGCACGAGTCCCCGCTCTGGGTTTCAGGGTGAACCATCCATAGCCCGTTACTCGGACCGGCGGATAAATATTCGAGAAGGAGGATGCAACAGTGATCCTGAAAGAGAAAAAGACCGCGGTTATCGAAAGCAACCGCACGCATGAGACCGACACCGGCTCGCCCGAAGTACAGATCGCGATACTCACCGCCCGTATCAACGAGCTTAACGAGCATCTCAAGATCCACAAGAAGGACGAACACAGCCGCAGAGGTCTTCTCAAAATGGTCGGCCAGCGCAGAAAGCTCCTTGTTTATTTGCAGAACAAGGATATAGAACGCTACCGTTCCATCATCGCGAAGCTCGGTCTTCGTAAGTAAGCAGATATCGGGGAGGCGCGTCGCCTCCCCATACGCTTATTTTACGGCGATTCCCGAAACCAAAAAAGGCGGCGTCTTTCAGCAGTTGAACAAGCATGCGAACGGTCGCGTTTTTGTTCAAGTGCTCAAAGATCCGCCCGAAAAAATATAAAAAGAAAGGCAGATCAGTAAAATGGTAAGACACGCAGAATTTCCGAATCACAAGGTCTATGAAACGACTCTCGCGGGCAGAACGCTCAAAGTCGACATAGGCAAGGTAGCAGGGCTCGCGAACGGCGCCTGCATGGTATTTTTCGGCGACACGACGGTACTTGTTACCGCCACGATGGCAAAGCAGCCGCGCGACGGCGTAGACTTCTTCCCCCTTTCGGTCGATTATGAAGAGCGGCTTTACGCCGTCGGCAGGATCCCCGGCAGCTTTATGCGCCGCGAGGGCAGGCCCGGCGAAAAGGCGATACTCGTATCGCGCCTTATCGACCGCCAGATACGCCCCTTCTTCCCCTCGGATATGAGGAATGACGTATGCGTCAACGCGACCGTCCTTTCGGTCGACTACGACGATTCGCCCGAGATAGCCGCCATGCTCGGCACGGCTATCGCCCTTTCGATATCCGACATCCCCTGGCACGGCCCGATAGCCGGCATCCAGGTCGGCTTCGCGAACGGCTCGCCCATAATGTGCCCCAACCGCGAACAGCGCGCCGAGAGCGTCCTTCAGCTGACCGTCGCGGGAAGCGAGGAAAAGATAGTCATGATAGAAGCGGGCGCGCAGCAGCTGCCCGACGATGACATGCTCCGCTCCATTAAGGAAGCGCACGTCGTCATAAAAGAGCTTATCGACTTTATCAAGAAGATAAAAGCGGAAAACTTCAAAGAGCCGGCGACCTATCCTTCGATGAAGCTGCCCGAAGAATACTTTGAGGCGGTCAAGGAATACGCGAGGGATAAGGTGCGCGAAGCCGTCGACACCGACGACAAGACGGTGCGCGACGCCCGCATAGACGCCATAACGGCAGATATCAAAGAGCATTTCGCCGAGCAGTTCCCCGACTGCGACGGGCTTGAGGGCGAAGCGATGTACAAGCTTGAAAAGTTCGTCGTGCGCCGCATGCTTTTAGACGAGGGCAAGCGCGTCGACGGCAGAAGCTTAACGGACGTCCGCCCGCTCGCGTCCGAAGTCGGCGTTATCCCGAGAGTTCACGGCTCCGCCCTCTTCACGCGCGGTCAGACGCAGGTGCTCACGATATGCACGCTCGGCACCCTTCGCGACGCGCAGGAGCTTGACACCACGTTTGAAGAGACCGAAAAGAGATATATCCACCACTACAACTTCCCCGGCTATTCGACGGGCGAAGCCAAACCGTCGCGCTCCCCCGGCAGGCGTGAGATAGGCCACGGCGCCCTCGCGGAAAGAGCGCTCGAGCCGGTCATCCCCACTGAAGAAGAGTTCCCCTATGCGATACGCCTTGTCAGCGAGGTCGTTTCCTCAAACGGCTCGACCTCTCAGGGCTCGGTCTGCGGCAGCACCCTCGCCCTTATGGACGCGGGCGTGCCCATCAAGACGCCTATCGCCGGTATCTCCTGCGGCCTTGTTACCGAGGGCGACAGACATATAACCTTCACCGACATCCAGGGCATCGAAGACTTCTTCGGCGACATGGACTTTAAGGTCGCGGGCTCTAAGACGGGCATCACCGCAATTCAGGTCGACATAAAGAACGACGGGCTCACCTATCAGATAATCGAAGAGGCGTTTGAAAAGACCCGCATAGCCCGCGGCGAGATACTTGACGAAATAATGCTCAAGGCTCTTCCCGCGCCGCGTCCCGAGCTTTCGCCCTACGCCCCCAAGATGATCCGCATGACGATAGACCCCGACAAGATCCGCGAGGTAATAGGCAAGGGCGGCAGCGTCATCCAGAAGATAACCGCCGAGACCAATACCAAGATAGATATAGAAGACGACGGCTCGGTCTGCATCGCCTCCATAAACGCCGCCGACGGCGAAAAGGCAAAGAAGATGATAGAAGCCATAGCCAAGGATCCCGAGGTCGGCGACATGTACTACGGCAAGGTCGTCCGCATAATGAACTTCGGCGCCTTCGTTGAGCTTTCCCCGGGAAAAGAAGGCCTTATCCGCATAAATCAGCTCGACAACAAGTTCGTTGAAAAGGTCGAAGACGTGCTGAATATAGGCGACGAGACGTGGTGCAAGGTCATCGAGATCGACGAAAAGGGCAGGATAAACCTTTCAAGGAAGCAGGCTTTACGCGAGCTTGAGGAAAAGAAAGGCGAATAATCCGCGAAAACGCGCAGAAACTATCGGAGCGAGAGGTCATCCTCTCGCTCTTTGGACATAGGAGTAAAAATGGTTGAAAAAAGAGTATTGAATAACGGCGTGAGGGTGCTTATCGAAAAGCTTCCCCATCTGCGCTCGTGCGCCGTCGGCATATGGGCGGAAAGCGGCTCGCGCCACGAAACGCCGGACGTATCGGGTATTTCTCACTTTATAGAGCACATGCTTTTCAAGGGCACCGAGACCAAAAGCGCCCGCGACCTTGCCTGCGCTTTCGACGAGATAGGCGGTCAGGTCAACGCTTTCACGAGCCGCGACCACACCTGCTATTACGCCCGCACGACGGACGAGCATTTGATGCGCGCCTTCACGCTTCTGCTCGAAATGTACGTGCGCCCCGCCTTCGATAAGAAAGAGACCGACCTTGAGCGCGGCGTCATATTTGAAGAGATAGATATGTACGAGGACACGCCCGACGACCTTTGCTCCGAGCTTTTGTCGCAGGCGATCTATAAGGGCGACCCTTTGGGGATGCCCGTTTTAGGCACGAAAGAATCCCTTTCGGGCATAACTCCCGAAACGCTGCGGCAGTATCACGCGAAACGCTATACCGCCGAGCGCACGGTCGTGTCTATATGCGGAAAGGTGCGCGACGGCGATATTGACAGGATATGCGCGCTACTCGAAAGCGTGCCGGGCGGCGGGCCCCCGACCCGCGACGGCGCCGTAAAGTATATCCCCTCGGTCGTTTTAAAGCGCAAGAAAATAGAGCAGAACCATATAGTGCTGGGCTTTGAGGGCGTGCCCTTAGGACACCCCGACAGATTCGTCATGCAGGCTTTAAATAACGTGCTCGGCGCCGGAATGTCCTCGCGCCTTTTCCAGGAGGTGCGCGAAAAGCACGGGCTTTGCTACTCTGTCTACAGCTACTGCGCGAATTACGAGGGCGCTGGCATGCTCGGCATTTACACGGGCCTTTCCGCCGAAAACGAAAAGGACGCCGTGGCGATGATACTCTCTATCTGCAAAAAGATGAAAAAGGGCGACGTTAAGGAAGAAGAGCTTTCCCGCTCGCGCGAGCAGCTTAAAACGACCCTTTTGATGGGTATGGAAAGCACGGTGTCGCGCATGACGACTATAGCCCGAAACGAGATGGTCTACGGCAGAGAAGTGAGCGAGGACGAGCTTATCGAGGGCATAAACTCGGTCACGCGCGAGGATATAACGCGGCTCGCGAAAAGGGTCTTTGTTCCCGAAAAGCTGTCCTTTTCGGCGGTCGGCAACGTCTCGAAAAAGAGCGACTGCCTCGGGCTTTTAAAGGACCTCTGAGATCATAAGTAAAACGCGCCCCGTTCCGGTTTTTCGGAACGGGGCGAAATTTTTATCAAAAGCTTTTCTTTTTGCGCGCCTCCGCGGGCGACACGCCGAAAAACCTGCGGAAGGCGCGGGAAAATGAGCTTACGTCCGAAAAGCCCGACAGTTCCGCGGCGTCGGATACCGTACACATCCCCTCGCGTAAAAGCTCCGACGCGCGCTCAAGCCGCAGGCGGTCGATATATTTGAGCGGCGATACGCCGAACTCCTTTTTGAAAAGTGCGCGGAAATATTCGGGCGAAACGCCGCATTTTTCCGCCGCCTTCGCGACGGTCATCCCCCCGGCGTATTCGCGGTGTATCGCGTCAACGCCCGGCGCTATTATAAGCGCCTGACGGCTGTTTTCGTAGCCAAGCGCTTCTTCCGCCTTAAGCCCGGAAAGAAACTCGTAAAGCAAAGACGCGCACTTATACTTATATCCCGGCTTTTTCTCGCGCCAGACGGCGGCGGCGCTTTTGAAAAGGCGCAGCGCGCCCGCTTTGTTCCTCGGCTTTATTATCTGCGGCGCCGCGGATAACGGCTCCGCCGTCTCAAAATTTATAGCGTAGCATACGCCCGAAGACGGCTCGACGCGGTAAAAAGAGCCCTCGGGAAGAAATATCGCCTCGCCCGCGCGAACGTTAAGGGCTTTTCCGCCGGCGAAAACGTATCTGCTCTCTCCCGCCTCGTAAAAAGCGAAGCCGCTGTTCGGGCGGTCGGGGTGGTTCTTTTTCGCGCTGCCGGGCGGCACGAACATAGCCAGCGCGACTTTTGAAATTACAATATCTTTTTCAAAAAGCATTTTGCGCCGTCGCCTCTTTTCGCTTGTTTTCACGCTTTTATCATAATTATTTGTTTTGAAATTGTCAAGTTTTTTGAAATTACCTTTTCTTTTTCCCCGCCTTGGTTTATTATAATTGCAGTAAAAGGAGTGATGCGGAGTGAGCCTTACCAAAACCTACGACGAACTTTCCGAATACGCGTTCAAGCGTTCGAAAAAGGCGTATTCCGAGCCGTCGGTATTCGACGCCGACTGCGATATCATCGAATATATGCTCTCTTACTGCGAAATAAGCGCAGACGAGCAAAACCGCTTTTTCATAAACGTCGGCACCGAAAAGCTGCCCCGCGCCGTGATAAACGAGCGCAAGACGCGCTTTACCGATCCCGACGAGGACGACGTTTTAAGATACGGGACCGAGGCGCACGCCTTTAACGGAGAGACCGATTACAGCCACACCTCTGCCGAGTGGGAAAGCGTTTTAAGCTTAGGCATTTACGGTCTGCGCGAGCGCGCCGCAGAATATGAAAAACGTGAGACCGACCCCGCGAAAAAGCACTTTTACGCCCGTATAAAGGGCGTATACTCCGCGGCGCTTGCCTTTATGCTGAGGGCGGCTGACTGCGCCGACGAAAATAATAAGCCCGAAATGGCGAAAGGTCTTCGCGCCCTTTCGCGCCGCGCGCCCGAAACGCTTTTCGAGGCGTTTCAGACGGTTTTCGTTTATTACTTTTTACAGCATAAGTTCGACGGCACCTATCTGCGCACGCTGGGGCGTTTGGACTCTCTTTTATACCCATTTTACGCGAAAGAAGACCCCGCGTTTGCCCGCGCGCTCGTCGCCGACTTTTTCCGCGAGGCGGAACGCTTAAAAGCGCCCGCAAATATGCCCTTCGCAATAGGCGGGAGCGACGAGCGAGGCGACTGCATAATAAACGACCTGTCATATCTTTTCATAGACGAGTACGCAAAGGCAGACACCGTGCGCGTCAAAATGCATTTTCTTTACGCGGGCGAAAAGCACGACGGGCTTTTAAAAGCCGCGCTCGACGCCGTGCGGCGCGGGCGCAACGCCATCGTCTTTATGTCGGACAAAAAGATAAGGCAGTCGCTTGAAAAGTTAGGGATAGACCCCTCCGACGCCGCGTACTATCACGTCGTCGGCTGTTACGAATGCGGCGGCAGGGGCGAGATACCCTGCTCCTGCACGACTCACGTCTGCATACCAAAAGCGGTCGAATACGCTCTGACGGGCGGCGTCGATATGCTGACGGGCAAGCAGATAGGGCTTCCGCGCGTGGGCGAAATTACGACCTTTGACGGATTTTTGCGAGAATACGAGCGCCAGCTCGTCCATATATGCCGCTGCGGGATGAGAAAGACCGACCTTTGGGAAAGGCACAACAAGGATATCCATTCGGCGCCCTTCCTTTCGGGCACCTACCTTTCCGCCATGGAAAAGGGCGAGGACCTTTACTGCGGGCACAGCGCGAAATACCCCGACTCGTCTTTAAACGCCATAGGGCTCGGCACGGCGGCAGACTCGCTCGCCGCCATACGCAAGCTTGTTTTCGAAGACGGCGAGCTGACGCTTTCAGAGCTTACGGATATACTTAAAAACAACTGGGAAGGGCATGAGGCGCTGCGCCTGCGCGTTAAAAACAAGTTCCCGAAGTACGGCATAAACGACGATAAGACCGACGCGCTTGCAAAGCGCACGGTAGCCCTTTTGGCTGAAACGGTCAGCCGCCGCCCCAACGCCAAAGGGGGCGTTTACCGCTTAGGCGCGCTGTCAATAACCCTCAGATGGGAATACGGCGACCACTGCGCCGCCTCGGCTGACGGCAGGCGCTCGGGCGAGCCCCTTTCGCAGAACACGAGCGCCTCCTTCGGCGCCGACCGCGAGGGCGTTACCGCCCATTTCCTTTCGGCGGCGAAAATAGACGCGTCCGATACGCCGAACGGCGCCATTATAGATATCGACCTTCACTCCTCCGCAGTACAGGGCGAAAACGGGCTTCGCGCCATGGCGTCCTCCCTTATCGCATTCTTTAAAATGGGCGGCTTCTGCGTGCATTACAACGTGCTTGACGCCGACGTCCTGCGCGACGCGCGCGCGCACCCCGAAAAATACCCCAACCTTCAGGTGCGCCTCTGCGGCTGGAACGTGCGCTTTTCCACTTTGACCGACAGAGCGAAGGAAGAATTCATAAGCCGCGCGGAGGCAAGGTAGGCTATGTACGGCGTAATATCCGACGTAAAGCGCATGGAGATACACGACGGCGACGGTCTTCGCACCACCGTCTTTTTCAAGGGCTGTCCCTTAAAATGTCTTTGGTGCCACAACCCCGAAAGCATTTCCTTTGAGCCGCAGACGGCGAGGTTTAAACAAAAATGCATCGGCTGCGGCACCTGCCGCGGTGAAAACACCGAAGAGACGGCGAAAAACTGCCCCGCGGACGCGCTCGTTTTTTACGGCAGGCGGGTAGATACCGAATCGTTAGTTTCAGAGCTTATGCAGGACGCGCCCTTTTTCCGCGAAAGCGGCGGCGGCGTGACCCTTTCGGGCGGCGAGTGCTTAGCTCAGCCCGATTTTGCCGTAAGCGTCGCCCGCGCCCTTTTTGAAAAAGGGATAAGCGTCGATATCGACACCTGCGGCTTTGTCCCGCGCGAAAGCTTTGAGCGGATACTGCCGTTTACCGACGTTTTTCTTTACGATATAAAGGCGGTCGACCCCGCCGTTCACGCGGCGTGCACCGGCCGCGACAATTCGCTTATCCTCGATAACCTGCGCTTTTTATCAAAAGCCGGCGCGAAGATAGAGATACGCTATCCGTTAGCAAAAGGCTTTAACGACGGCGAATGCGAAAAGATAGGCGCGCTTTTGAAAGATATGCCGGGCGTCAGAAAAATAAAGGTGCTGCGCTGTCACTCTTACGCCGCCTCGCGCTATGAGGCGCTCGGTATGCCCTGCCCCCTGCCCGACTCTAAAACCGGGCGCCCCGACGTCGAGCGCGCCGTGAGCGCGCTTAGATCATACGGGCTTCCCGCCGTAAACGGCATGGACGGCGACTGAAGAATAAGCTTATAAAAATATCGCCCCGCGCAGGTTTCCCTGCGCGGGGCGACCGTTAATCAAAGCTTTTTCAGCCGAGGTTTTTAAAGCGCATGAGCATGGTCGCGACCTCGGCGCGGGTGGCGTTGCCTTTCGGCGCGAGCTTTCCGTCCTTGCCGTTTATTATTCCGTTCATAACGCACCGGTGCATGGCTTCATCCGCCCGGCTTGAAACAGACGCCGCGTCGGGATGATCGAGATTGAACGTCCACATACCCGTAAAGCCCTTGCCGCGGGTCTGCGCGTAAACGAGTTAATGAAATATGCTTACGTTTGAATTACCACCAAACGCTTCTGTCAAAGACTATACCGTTTTTCTTGCAAAAATCTTCGAAAACGGGAACGCTGAAATTACTTGTAAACGCGGCGACGACCATCTCTTCAAGCGAGCCGGAGTACCGTTTTGACAAAACGTTACGGAATTTTTCCGAGTTTTCCCTGTCAAACTTGATAGTACACTCATAATCCGATCCGCCCAACATTTCCACGTCGAAATCGCAAAAAAACAACTCTACCGTTCCGTCGTCATTTTCGGTTACGTCGATACCGCTTGTATCAAGCATTTTTCTTTCTCCTTACGTAAAAAGATATAAACAATATTCCAAGATATATTTTACAACATAATATTCCTTTCCGTCAAGAAACCGCGGGGGGTATTTGCAAAAAACGGGCGCGCCGCAAAATGCATGCCGTAACTGTCATTCCGAACCGGTGCCAAAGCACCGGTGTGGGAATCCGTCCTTTTTACAGGGTAATACGGATTGCCACAGCCCTGCCC
Organism: Clostridia bacterium; assembly: GCA_017444965.1. GTDB lineage: Bacteria > Bacillota > Clostridia > Oscillospirales > Butyricicoccaceae > RGIG3513. Next base: position 11,894 of record JAFSVO010000212.1, read on the forward strand.
GGGCCTCGCAATGACCGATACGCGCATTTTGCGGCGCACTCTTGCGTTGTATTGATTTTTTATCAGCCGAGCGTTATATAGCGCATGAGCATTGTCGCGACCTCGGCGCGGGTGGCGTTGCCTTTCGGCGCGAGCTTTCCGTCCTTGCCGTTGATTATACCCTTCATGACGCACCAGTGCATGGCTTCATCCGCCCGGCTTGAAACAGACGCCGCGTCGGGATGATCGAGCTTAAACGCCCACGTATCCTTAAATCCCTTGCCCTTGCTCTGCGCGTAGCGGTAGAGTATCGCCGCGAACTGCTCGCGGGTAACGGAGGCGTTCGGCTTAAAGCCGCCTTTCCCGTCGCCCTCGACTATCTTATTTTCCGCCGCCCATAAAACGGCGTTCGTGTACCACTTGCCGCTTTCAACGTCGGTAAAGGGATTTGCGCCCGAAACGGCAGGCTCGCCCTCCACACGGTAAAGGGTGGTCACTACCCTAGCGCGGCTCATCGCGCCGTTCGGCTCGAACTTATTATTGCCCGTGCCGTTCATAAGCCCTTTTTCAAGCGCGAAGTGCACGCCGTCGTGATACCACGCGGCAGGCGACGCGTCGCCAAACTCGCTTACCGGGCAGGTATTATCCTTCGGGCAGGCGGTCTGCGCCGCCTTGAATAAAGGCTGAACGGTTACGTCGCTTTCGGGCTGGATATAGCTGTAAGTGCCGTCGGCGTTCTTTGTTACGGGTATATCCCTGCCGTTCGCGTCGGTCACTTTGACCGAGTCTGCTTCACACCCCGCGTTCGGGGTGACCGTTACCGTGACCTTCTCGCCCGCTTTCGGCGCCGCGGTGCTTGTTACCGCCTTGCCGTTCGCCGCCGGAGCGACCGGGTTACTGTACGTCGCCGTATTGCCGACGGTCGCGCCGCCGCCCGAGCTTGCGCCGCTGACGGTCACCTTTACGGAATTGTGCAGCGCGTCGCCCTCGGGCGCGGTATACTGCAAAACGCCCTTTTCGTCGGCTGTTACGGTCCCGCCCCGGCTCGTTATTACGTTATCCGCGCCGATAAGCAGCACGTCGTCTTTTAAATACGCGTCAACGTATACGGTAGTCGTGCCGTAACTTAAGGCGGTCACTCTGCCGTTTTCATCGACCGTCGCAACGCCGGGGTCGTCCGTGCGGTAGGCGAAGACGTATTCCCGATCCGCGTCCTTAGGCGCGACCGCGGCGCGAAGCGCCGTCGTCGTATTTACGCGGACGGATATATCGGCGGGGCTTTCGGCGCCGTTTATCGTCACGCTCTTCGCCGCGGATATTTCCGCGGGCTTTTCCTGCCGGAGCGTTATCTCTTCCTTCGCGAGGGCCGCGCCGTCCGCGCCCTGAACCGTTATCCATATAACGTTTGTCCCGTCGCTGTCCGCCTTATCGTAAGGCAGGTCGAAGGCGACGTACTCGCGCAATACGTCTTTCGCCCCGATATCGGGAAGCGTGACGGCCGCCAACGTTTCAAAGCTCCCCTCTCCGTCTCCGTCGAGCAGATCCTCCGGCTCCTTTTCAAACGTAAGCGTCGCGCCGGAAAGCGCGCGGTTGCCCGGGTTTTCTACGTCGAGCGACACCGCGTATAGCGTCCCCTCCGTCTGTTCGTACGTTACGTTATCAAGCGCCGCCGACGGGCCGCAGGGCAGCGGCGTCTCACGCGTTACGCCCTTTGACGGGTCGTCGTCGTACGCCGTAAGCTTAAAAGTCCAGTTTTCCGGGTCTTCCGGCATGGCGAAACGGAAGGTCTCCGTCACCGAAGACGCCGGCATATTGTGCCAGTTGTATTCGCGAACTCCCAAGCTTTCCGTCGCGCCGGTCGAGGAGACGAGCTCCGCCGAAAGGTTGAGCTTTTCCGCGGGCAGAACGGTTATATTTTCGGCGTGAACGGTCGCCGTCACCTGCTCGCCCTCCGCCGGGAAGTCGGGCGACAGGGCTGTTTCCGTATTAAAGGTGGCGTCGATGTCCACCGTGTAGTAATTGAGGGTGTACGCCTCGGGCTCTCCGTCTTCGCCGAGCGTCGTTTCCTTAAACGAGAAGAGCGGAAGGTCGCCGAGCAGCGTCGCGTCAAGCTCGCTGAAAAGGACGTTGTCCGCAGTCGCGACGACGAGCGGCACGGTCGTGCCCCACGCGCCCGAGACCGGCTTTCCGTTTTCGCCCGTAAGCGGCTCGCCCGCGTCGTCTGAGTACGCGAAGTCTTTATCGAAGACCCGCATGAAAATGGCGGAGCGGGCTGTCTTTTCGCCGTCTGTCCCCTCGCTTTCAAAGCTTCCGCACCAGCAGAACCATATCCTGCCGCTGTGGGGGTCCTTCTCGACCGAGAAGCCCGCGGCGCCTGCCGCGTCGCTTAAAATGATCTCGGTCATATCCGAAATGCCCGTCTGCGCGGCGGGGTCGGACAGGTCGGCGCAGCAGACCGCGCCCTCGTGCTTCCAGAACAAAAGCAGGTCGCCGTTATAGTCAAGAAGCCGCGGGTTAACGTCGGCGCTCAAGTCGTCGGTCAGCCTGACAGGTCCCGACGACGCCATGGTCGTAAGATCGTAGGTCACCAAAAACAGCTCTCTGTCGCCGTCCGAGCCCGTGTCTTTGTCGGTATCAAGGGCGTAAACGACGTACGCCTTGCCGTCTATCGCGCCCACGGTGAACTGGTCGGTCTTCGCCTGACTCTGCGTGCTTGAGAGCCGGTCGTCAAGGTACCTGAGTCCCTCAAGCCCGCCCGGGCAGTTGTTTTCGGTTTCGTACTCAATATAACTGCTTTCGTTTTCGGGGTCGTACTCCGTTATGATATTTCCGTTCTCGTCAAGCAGCTTAAAGCAGACGGTGGAATAGGAATTGTAAAGGAAATTGCCTATATTTTCAAGGTTATCTTCGCCGAGCGTGACGCCCTCGGTCTTATAGTCGGTAACGCTGAAAATGATGATTATCTTGCCCGTCACGGGGTCCCGCGCGACGCGCGACGCCTCCTCGCACCCCGGCTGATCGCACAGCGTCTTTATCTCGCCCGGGTCGCCGTTTAAGTCAAAGATACAGTACTTAAGCTCGGTATCGTTGAGCATTTCGCCGAGGTCTGAGCTTATGTTGTCGCCGCGCACGCTTTTCGCGCTGCTCCATACCGCGATGACGCGCCCGTCGTCAAGGCGCGCGGCGGTAAGGTTGCTGTCAAACGTGCCGTCGTTGTCCACTATCTCGGCGTTTGTCGCCTCGAAGCTTCCGTCCGGCTTCATCGTCATTACGCGCCGGGTCAGCGCCGAGCAGTCGTTCGCGGCGCGCTTCGCCGCGTCATAAAGCGCCAGAAGCAGCCACTTCCCCTCGCCGAGCGGCAGGGTCACTGGCGTGCAGGTGTTAAGACTGTTAACGCGCACCTCGGGCGTTCCCCCCTCCCCCTTGCGAAGGGGTACGCCGCCGCCCGCGCCCTTAAGGGTAAGCGCGCCGTAATCTACGCTGTCCGGCCTTAAAAGCTGACGGTATCCCGCGGTGACGGTCGTCACCTTCTCGCCGTCGTCATAGGAGAGAAGTCGCACCTCGCCCGACTTTTTGCCCGTTTTCTGCGGGAACCTGTCCTTATTTTTAACTTTTGTAAAATCGAGGTTGGTCGTGTCCTGATACCCGTCCGTCCTGAAAATGCCGTAGGACGCGGAGGTTATCTTGTAGGGAAGCTCTATAGGGCCGAGATGAAGGACGGCTGAAAGCCCGAGGTCGACTATCGCGGCGCCCTGGTCCCACGGCTCGTAGCCCACGCGGAAGGTCATCGTGCCCTGGATGCCGCCCGCGACGATGCTCGGGTGTCCCACGCCCGCCTCAATGGAAACGCCCACGGTGAACATGAAGAAGCCGCCAAGCTCGGTCTGCTCGAGCAGGTCGTCTGTTATCCACCCGAAGCGGTTCGGGTCGGCGAGCACTACCGTCTCTCTTCCGGTCTCGGGCGAAAGGTTCACAAGCCCCTCTATCTGCGTCTTGCTGTTTAAGGTAAGATAGACGGGCACGCCCGCTATTGCGTACTGCTGTGTCGTAGAGCCGCTGACGGTAAGGCTGGCGAAGAGGGTCAGCGACTCGAACTCAAACTTCATGCCCTCCATATAAAGGCTCATATAAACGCCTATCGAGTACGCCGCCTTGAACGCGGATTTGCCGCTTCCGTGCTCGAACCACGCGTCCTTGTCCATCTTGCCCTCGGCTATCTTTTCGGTCCCTCCCGTCCCGTAAAGGTCCGAAAGCTTTCCGCGGATAGCGCTCGCCCTCTGGGTCGCGTTCATCGCGGCGTAGCCCTTTTTGTCTATAAGCTTAAGCTCTTTTATAGCCGTCTTTATTTTTGAGCCGTAGCCGAATTTTATCTCTATCGGCGACCTTTTGCTCTTTTCGCCCGACGAAAGGGTCGACTTGTCCGCCTCGGGCTCGTCGGGCTTGGCGTTGTCCGATCCTAAGTCGGACGCGATGCTCACGTCGCCTATTACGGGCAGGGTCACCGACTGCTTGGGGTCAAACTGGGGCAGCACGAAATCCGCCGCCTTTATTTCGGGCTTTATCCAGTAGCCCGTGTCCACCTTGCCCGTCGACCTGCCGTTTTTGTCTATGACCTCGACCGTCAGCTTTCCGCCGGGTACAAGCTTTTCGGACGGGGTGAAGACAGAGCTGTAATTCCACGGCCCGACGTTAACGGGCTCCGCGAACCACTCGGCTTTCACGTTTCCGTACTCGTCAAAGCTCGTCAGCTTTACGTTCTGAACGCTGTACCCCTCGTCGACGATAAGGTGCAGACCGAGGTTTACCTGCGTGTCGGTAAGATATATTTCGTCTGTCGCGGTGTCCTGCCCTAAGGTCACGCCGTCGAACTGATAATGCTCGTCCTGCGCGGGCATTTCTATAAGAAGCGTCCCGCCGCCCAGAAGAAGCGGCGCCGAGATCACGCGGTAGACGTCGTCGCGCATAAGGGATAAGGTTATGCCGCAGCCGTAGGCGCCGCCCGGCACGTAGATAGAAAACGCGCCCTTATCGTCCGTTTCCGCGAAGGTGGTATACGTCTTGCCGCGCACCGTCGTCGTCGCGTTCGGGTCAAGGCATACGGCGGATACCGTCACGCCCGAAAGGAAGGTCGCCGTCTGCTCGGCGTTCCGCGCCGTTATGGTCGTCGCCGTAGAGTGCTTTATATCTATCCCCTTCGTACAGACTTGACCGGAAACCACCGTCCCGCCCGCGCTGTCGACGGGGTTTAAGTAATACGCCATCTTCATATTCTTACTGTCCACGGTTACGGCGCGCGCGTCGCCCACGTGCAGGTAGTAATTGCCGTCGTCGCTGCGGACGCGCCCGTCGTCGGCCTCTAAAAGCCAAAGCCCCGTGCGGTCGCGCTCTCTGCCCTCCTGCGGGCCCGCCCATAGGGTCAGCACCTTGCCGGGCATAAGGTTTTCAAACCTGTAGCTGCCGCCGCCGAGGTTTGTGAAGGTAATATCGTTTTCGCCCGAATAGGTATAGCCGATAAGGTATCCGTCAAGGTTTTCCGCCATTTCCTCGGCTAACCCCGTGCCCAGCTCCTTCCAGTACAGGTCTAAAGATATGTTGTACTGAATGAATACAGGCTCTATTATCATGCCGTCCGACAGAATTATCCTCTGCCCCGCGGGCACCGTCTCGGTCGAGCCGTTCGCGCGCGTTATTTTCACGCCGCCGCAGTAATAGCCGTCCTTGGCTTCTAAAGATACGTAAAGCTCGTCGCCCTCTTTCCAGGTAAAGCCGTCGGCGCTTCTCGTTAAAGTCACGCCGTTATATACGTCGCCGCCGACGCGCATAAGCCCGGCGTTCGGGTCGTAAGCCGCGACCGTCACCTTGCCGACGTCTTTATTTAAAAGCACCGGGGAAAGGAGATAGGCTATGGGGTCTTTGTCGCTGTACGCCGGCGCGACGGTAAAGGCTCTGTCCTTCTTCGGCGCGAAGGAGTCGAGATTTAAGGGGTTTATAAAGCCCGCCCGCGGCAGCTCCTCGCTGTTCCAGAGAACGTAGCCTGCGTCTCGCTTGTCCCCCTTGTTGTTCCAATAGGCGAACTCTATTCCGTTATACGCGCTGCTCGGGGCGTAGCGGTAAAAGCCGTCTGTGTAAACGCCGCGCCTGCGCGCCTCGTCGCTCGGATTATAGGTATAATAAATCGGGTCGGTGGCGTAAACGTACTCCGGCACCGTGACGGTACCCGCCGAATATGTTTTCGTCTCGTCCACCTGCGTAAGCCCCTTGTAGGTGCGAAAGTTTAGCTTCATTTCCGCCGAGGTCGGGTGGTTGTTCCCGCCGCGGTAAGCGTTATTGAAGGGGCCGGTGTTTTGAATCGCCGCGTCGTACACGCCGAGGCGGATCTCCATGGGATAAAGCCGTATTTCTTTGATCTTCGGGCCGTGCGTTATGGTCCTGAAATTATTGCTGCTCCAGAGGTTGGTAAAATACGTTCTTGGATTAAAGTTGTTGAATAAAGACGGGGTCACGCTGCCGGCGTAGACGATAGAGATCCCGTAAGTGTTCGCGAGCTTCCACTGATCGAGATACTTTTTGTCACCCCACGTATCTTTATAGCCGCTGAAGTCAAAGGACAGAGTGACCGTCTTACCGTTCGAGGAATATACCGACTGTCCCAGGTATTCTTCGCCGCGCTTCAAGCTTCCGTACTCGTAGTAATCGGGGCTCGCGGCGCGCAGCAGGTAATATTTGTAGAATTCACAGCCTTCAAGCACGACCTCAACTCTCGCAATGCCGGTGAAGTTTATCTCGCCGCCGGCGGGGACGGAGTTAGTCCGGCTCCCGCCCACGGTGACAACCGGCGAGAAGCTGTAATAAGCTTTTTTCCCCTCGTTTATGAGCGCCCAGTTTTCGTCAAGCGCCTTCTGCGCGAGGTCGTCGCCCTTTATGATAACAGGCTGCGCGCCGCCCGCCTTCGTAGTCTCGCCCCTCAAAGGCGCCTCCTTTGCGGCTTTTCCCGCAAGGACGGTGACCTTGGTTTCCGCGAGCGTTACCTCCGCGTTTTCGCTCGCGGCGGAAAGGTGAAGGGTAAAAGTACGGTCTGTGTCGTCGTTAAAAAGCGCGGTCTTAAGAGGCACGGTCACCGTCTTCGCCGTCTCGCCGGGCAGAAAAGTGCTGCCGCCGTCCACGCGCAAATAGTCTACGCCCTCGCGCGCGGTCCCCGCGACCGTTTTAACGGTCACGGCGGCGTAATCGTCGACGCAGCCCGACCTTACTATATCCACCTCGGCGTAAAGCGCGCCGTGCTCTGCCGTTACGGCGGCGCTTTCAAAGCCGATTACGGTCTTCTCCGGCTCTTCGTCTTCGCGTATTACGACGTTGGCTTCAAACGTCTCGCCGAGCTCGGCGCCGCCGCGGGCGTCGTAAAGCCCTAATACGAACACCTTCTGCGCGCCGTAACGCGTATCGTCTGCGGGCGTTACCTTTATCCTCTTTTCGTTTTCGCCCGGCTTAAAGGTAACGCGCAGGGTCGCGCCCGGCGCCTTGCCGTTTACCGCCGTCGCCGCCGCGTTGCGGTCGTCGTCGCCTAAAAGCGTGTCGGGGTCTGTTATGTCCGCGACCTCCGAGTGATTTGCGGGCGTTCTTTTGCCGAGTATCCCGTCGTGCAGTGCGTGAAGTTCAGACGCGTATCCCGCGCTTTCGTCCGCGTCATACGCGGGCGTTTCTTCCTCCGTGTTTTCCGACTTGGGCGAGGCGGTCAGCATGGCCGCCGCCTGCTCCTTCGTCACGCCGAGCGTTTCGGCAACGGCGTCTATGGCGCGGCCGCGGCTTTCGGCAAGCTCGTCTGACGAGAGCGGCTCAGGGTCTTTATGCCCCAAAAGCGCCAGATACTCTTCGTCCTCTGTATCCGACGTTATGATATCTTTTTCCCGTATATACGCGTCAAGAAGAGAGCCGGCGTTATCGGGGTCCGGCTCAAACGCCGCGTCCTCGACGGTCACGGTGTAATCAATGCCGAATCTCGCGGTCACGTCGACGGCTTTGAGGTATACCGACACTTCGCCCGAAAGCCCCCCGCGGCGGATAAGCTTAAGCTCGCCCGCGGGGCCGTTTTCCGCAAGGGTCAGCCGCTTATCCGAAAACTCAAGCACTCCGTTCGGGTAGCGCGCCGCGTAATCGGGCGTCCCGCCGTAGTCGGGCTTTTCCGCCGCGAACGCGCCCGCGGGCAAAGCCCCCGCCAGCATACAGAGCGTTAAAATAAGCGATATAATTCTTATTCCGTACTTTTTCATATCAGCGCCTCTCTCCCGTAAAAACTTTTTTCCCCGCCCGGGCGCCCCCCGGGCGTTTATTAATGAAAATAAAGAGTATACGTATATTTATTTAATAATTATACATCTATACGTTTTTTCCCGCAACATAATTATTTAGTCTTCGCTTTGCCCCCGGCGCGGAAGCGCAACTAAATTCGCGCTTTGCGCGAGCTTAAAGGGCGCGCCCGAAGTCCCCCTTGTGTAAAGGGGGATGTCAACGAGTTTACTCGTTGACAGAGGGATTGTCGGGCGGTCGGTTATTTTTAAATACGCCCTGCGGGCTGCGATCCTCGAGCGGCGCGAAAGTCAATACCTCTGCCCCTTTAAAGCTTGCTTTTACACATTTTTACACGTTTTTCAATATGTTTTTTACACGTTTTTGCAGGTTATTTTCGAGCGATTTTACACGTTTTTGCAAGTTTTTTCGGCACAGTTTTACACGTTTTTGCAAAATAACGCGTAAAAGGCGACAGGTAAAATATTCCGAAACGGGAATATTTCTTAAAAAATCTACGGAATATTCCCAAATGGGAATATTTCTTCAAAAATCCGCAGAATCGCGCCCCGAAGTCCCCCTTGTGTAAAGGGGGATGTCAACGAGTTTACTCGTTGACACAAGACAGGGGACGGTTCCCTGTCTTGTTCGCCGCACGCAAAACGAAGGAGCCGGATAATAAGGAACGCGCGGCAGGCGCGCGATCCATTGGGTCGGCACGATCAGGGGATCGTGCCCTACGCATCGCTTATTTGGAAAGAGTGCTTAAAACAAAAGCGCCTGTCTTAAAAAAGACAGACGCCTTTGTTATTTACGGTTTCTTACGCGTTCAAGGACGTTTTACTGCGCGTTCCAGATTTGGTTTGCGGTAATGGGCTTATAGTCCTCGTTCATGACGAACGCCTTGACGCATACCGCGCCGTCGCACAAGACAGGGGACGGTTCCCTGTCTTGTTTAGGATAACAAGGAACGCGCGGCGGCGCCGCGCACCTTGTGAAATCATCCCGAAGGGATGAATGTGATCAAGGCAAAGCCTTGAATGTGATCAGCCCGAAGGGCTGCATGTGATCAAAGCGCGGGCTTTGCATGTAATCAAGCCGAAGGCTTGTATTCCCCCGCGCCGCGGGCGCATAACATACGACCCTTCGGGTCGATAACATACACCCTCCCGGCTGATCGCATACGCAGCGAAGCTGCAATTACATACAACGCTTCGCGTTGATTTCACAATGAAAAGCAATAAACACAGGGGACGGTTCTCTGTGTCGCTTTTGACACAGAGAACCGTCCCCTGTGTCAATGTGTTAATGCAAAGCAAAAGCGCCTGTCTTAAAAAAGACAGGCGCCTTTGTTATTTATGGTTTCTTACGCGTTCAAGGACGTTTTACTGCGCGTTCCAAATTTGGTTTGCGGTAATGGGCCTATAGTCCTCGTTCATGACGAACGCCTTGACGCATACCGCGCCGTCGGGCACTTCGGCGGTCGCCGACTTGACAGTCGCGGCGTCGCCCTTCGTGCTCTTTACGGCTATCATCTTGCCCGCTTCGTTGTAAGACGCGATGATGACCGATACCTCAAGCGCGACTTCGTCCGCGCCCGAAAGGGCTACCGTAGCCGTTTCGTTCTCAACGGTGAGGGTCGCGGTGACGTTGCCCCAGTCGCCGGTAATATCGTCGTTCTGTATGCCGGTGACGGTAACGTCGACGGACGTCTGCCTTCCGCTCGGCAGCAGGGTCGCCGTAAGGGTGGTCGTGCCGTTCTTGACGCCCGACACAACGCCGTTCTCGCTGACGGTCGCAACAGAGGGATCTTCTACCGAGTAGAGAACGCGGCTTTCTTCCATAAACACGGTCGAATCATACGTCACGTCCGCCTGCTCGCTTGACGCGCCGTTAAGCGCTATGGCTTTTCCGCCGTTAAGAGAGAGGTTTACAGGCGCGGAAAGCTTTACAAGAGTCTGGTCGCTTTCCTCCGTTACGTTGCCCTTCGCGTCTTCTATTACGAGCTGAATTGCGTCAAAGCCGCAGAACCTGAACAGGCTTGCCGGGATATCGACGAGCACGCTCTCGCTGAACACGGCATTGTGTACAGTTGAGCTCTTACGCTCATAAACGGTGTCATCTATGGCAGCATACTGAATATTGGGCTCCGCCGTCTTGCCGGCAAGCACAAGGTCCGTGCTGTAGACCTGACGGTCTTCGATAAAGCCGTAGCGCTCGCTGTCAAGGTCGCCGTGAAGCCCCGTGAGGTTTATGCCGACCTTCGTGCCTTCGGCGACGGGCGCGTTGCCCGCGTTAATAACGGTGTAGTCGACGCGGAACTTGTCGCCCTCCTGCTGAACGTCGTTTATTGTAAGCCCAAGTACCGCTTCTTCGCGGAGAGGGTCGGAATAGGTCGTGACCGCCGGATAATAGCCGCCCTCGGGCCTCTTTTCCTTGATTACCGCGGCTATCTGTACGCCTTCGACGCCATCCTCGGGGACAGTCCATCTGAAGGTCGCCGTCCTTGCGGTGTTTACCTGAATGTGTTCGCTGCTTGTGTACGAATAGATCTTTTTGCCTAAAACGCCGTCCTTATACTCGTAGAACTCAGCCTCGCTGCCCTCGGCGTCGGTAAGACCGACGTTTTCGAGCGTCGCCTTGACTCTTACCGTCTCCCCGGGCGCGGGGTTGGAATCCGAGTACTCAAAGCTCGTCGCTTCAAGCGAGCCTATCTTCTCGCACTTCGTGACCGTAAGCGTCACGGGCGAATTGTAGGTAATAGTGGGCGCGTAAGTGTTGCCTTCCTTATCGTAGGCAATGCCTAACTTGCCGTCTTTGATAAGCTGAATTACCTCTTCTTCGCTCTCAGCCGTCTTCTTGGAGTAATTATTATGAACTATGATAAGGTTGCCGTCGTCGTCGAGCGCGAGCGCGAGGCCGTCGTTAAAGTCGTTTTCACGCGTGAGGCGGTAGGGCTTAGACCAGCTTACCGTGTTTTCGGTGCGCGTCACGGTTTCGCTCGTCTCTTCGTCCTCGTACTCGAGCTCGCGGTCGTCCTGACTTATCATCGCGGACGCGTATATCGCCTGCGAAACGACGGGATAGGTTTCGCCTATCTCATTCGTCTCGTCGTGCTTTACCGTGTCGGTCCATACGACGTAAAGGTTGTCGTATTCGTCGGTGATTATCTCGTAATCGGTTATCTCGATGTCGGACGAGGTCGTAAGGCTGCCGAAATCAACGTACTTGGCGTCGGGCGCGTAGGTGACGCCCGTTGCCGCGTCGGTTTCGAACGTGCCGTCCTCATTAAGCGCGTATTTCCAGTCGCTTTCGCTGTCAGTGGGGTTTGCGACCGCCGCGACCTTGTCGTTAAGCATATCGGAAACGTTGAGGTACTTAAGGTTCTTGCCGTCTTCACGCCAGAAGAGGAAGGTGCTGCCGCCGTTGCGCACGAGCTTGGGCGAGCCGACCTCTACCTGCTCGGTGTACTGCCTTGTTTCAAAATCACCTATCTCGCTGTTGTATTTTTCCGCTTCATACGTTACGTCGCCCGCCACGCGGATGGGAACGTAGGTGCCGTGCGTCTCGAAGTTGTAATACTGCATATACAGCTCGCGGTCTGCGGCGGTGTTAAGGTCGAAGTCCTTATCCACCGTGAAGGCGAACGCCGCAAGGCCGTTATAACCCGGCGCCGTCGTAAGGTCGTATATCGGCGGGTCGGCGTATTCGCCGTTGTCATACAGGACGGTCGAGGGCAGGAAGCGCTGACCGCCGTAGTCGGCAAGGAACTGCGCCTGCTCGTCAAGCGTCTGCGCGGTCTCAAGCGGGAAGAGGTAATCTATCGCCCAACCCGGCTCGTGAGTCTCGCCGCGTGTATCGACCGCGTCGGTCTGACTGTTATAGAGCATATACGCTACTACGCTGTAGCTCTTGTCGGGGTCCGCCGAAGCGCCGACAGCGTCTAAGAGCTTATCGCCGACGGTGTCGTAATCCTCGTCGTCCTGCGCCGTCTTGTAGTAAAGGACTATTATATCCTTCGTCGCGGCGTCGTATACCGCCTGCGGGTTGTCGTCGTAGAACTCGTCGTCGGTAAGCTGGGTTATTGCGCCGAACGTGCCGCTCGCCTTATCAAACTCAGCCGTGAATATATCCATCGCGGCGAGCACGCGCGTGGGATCGGCTTCGAGCGCTTCCTGAACGTCTGTATCGGTGCTGCTCTTGCCTGCCGCCTCGAGCTCTTGTCTGACGGCTGCTTTAAGCGCCTGATACTTTTCTTCAGCAATAGACGTCCACGAAAGGACTGCTTTATCGCCCGCGTCTACAAGGTTCGGCTTGCCGTCGGCGGTGCTGTCGTTCTGCACCGTTACGGGCTCAGACCACTCGTTTCCGTCGTAGACGGTCCATTTAAGGGTCGCCGCCTGCTGTCTGTCTCTTGACGGGGTATCGTCAAGGAAGACCATAAGGAACTTGCCGCCGCCAATGTTAAGTATCTTGCTTGACGGCTGCGCGAAAGCGTCCTCGACGAGCGGCGTCGACTCGACGGCTGAGAACGCCGCCGAAAGCTTGCCTTCGTTAGCTACCCACTTAGAGCTTACGTGGTCGTTCGTGTGGAAGCTTATTCCGCTTTCATCCGCGTCGTCCAGCAGCGCGGCGTTTATTATCGTGCCAACTATGCCGCCCTGCTTGTTCATCTCAATACGGCACTTTTCGACCCACGTGAGCATATCGTGGTCGTACGCGTACTCTTTAAGGGCAGTCGTCTTTTCCTTGATGGTGTCGGTATCCGCGCTGTCGCTGTCTATCATATCGGAAAGCTCTTTGATCATGGCGCGCGCCGTCGCCTGCTCGGCGGGAGACGCCTCTGTATCCTGCAATTCGTTTTCAACGTAGCTTATCGTCAGGTTGCCGCGTCTTACCTCCTGGAAGTAGTAGAGGAAGCCGTCGGCAAGCGGGAGAGGCCATGACGCGCTGTAAATGTCTATCGAGGTTATAAAGATGTCTATCGTACCCGTGAAGGTGACCTCGGAAACGTAGCCGAAATTGCTGTCAAACTTTTCGGGATACCATTTTGTGATATTCGGGCTGTAGCCGAGCTGAAAGCCGAGCGACACCGTTATACGTATGCCGACGACCTTGTAAAGGCCGACGCCTATCGTGCCGCTTACGTAAACGTTGCCCTTTATCTCAAAGTAGAATCCGAAGTCCTGCCCTTTCATCTCCTTGCTGTTTTTAAAGCTGTCAAGCGTCTTATTGGGGTCGGCGGACGAGCCGATGAAGAAGGTGACGCCGAGCCCCGCCTCAACGTTAGCGTATACGGGGATAACTACTATCATAAACGCCCACGTGTAGCCGACGCTTCCCGAGAAGCCTATAAAGCCGCCCGCGCCCATATAGACCATGTCGTGGCTCTTCTCTTTGCCGCCCGCTTTGGATATTTCGATATATCCGTAATCGAGATATACGCCTATATACGCGGTGAACTTGAAGTAAAACCCGCCGTAATCGCTGAGGTGCCACTTCTCTTTTTGGGTTCTTGTATCAATATTTTGTATGGTATCGGCGTCCCTCATACCGCTTGCTGCTATGCTGTCTGAGTGCTCTTCCATTCTGCCGCCTCGCGCGTAGTACCTGTCACTCGAGAGTTCCGGCCGTTCTTTCATTTTTCCGGCGAATGATCCTTTATTCTGGAACGGGTTTTTCTGTCTGGTATAAGCCTTGCCGCCGCCTATGCCGACTATTACGCCGAGCATGAAGCGCACGCCGCCGTAAGGCGTTTCCATTACCTCGAAGAATATGCTGAAAAGGAAGGTATAGGTGGTAGACTTCTGACCGGCGTCGTCGTACATTCCCTCCGCCGCCTCGTCAAATTCATCTTCGTCCACGGGGATCGGTACACCGTACTCGTCTCTTTCCACATCCCCATCCCCAGTCATCATCAGCGAAGCGGGATCGGGCGCGTTTTTAAGGTCGTTAAGCAATTTTTGAGCGTCTTCCGTCTTGGTTACGGTCACGACGACCTTACTTACGACGCCTACCGCCGCCGTTATCTGCCCGATGTACGGGAACGCGCCGAAGCTGTAGCGGGTGTCGTCGTCGTCGTCCAAAAGGTCGCCGTCTTCGTCCGTCTTCGGCTCAACGCCGAGCATTGCCGCGACGTCTTCCGCCTTAACGTCAAGCACCATCGGCTGATAGTTCGGGTCGGCGTATACGCCGTAGCCGGTGGACACGGCGTCGTAAACCATATCACGGACAGCCGCGTCGTCTTCGCCCATGCCGTTCATAGCCGTTCTCCTGTCGGTCGTAAGCCGCGCCATAAGCACGTCGCCGTACGTCCATTCGGTCGGGTGCGCCGGGTCGAAGGTGTTTATAACGAGCCAGAACTCGCCCGTTTCGTCGTCGTACGACCATTTCGCGGGGCCGCCCTCAGCAGGCTCGGTGTTTGACGAGAATCTGCCGTGTATCTCGCCCGTTTCCTGGTCCATAAAGAACAGCGTTACGTCCTTTATATTTTCGGTATAGGTCTTGTTGCCTATCGTATACTCTCCGCCCTTGGCGACCTGTACCAATACCCTGAGCTCTTTGCCGTTCAGGGTAAGCGCGTGAAGTGCGCCCGTAAGCTGACCGCGCTGGCTCGCGACGGCGCTTACAAAGTGCGCGCCCGTTTCGGAATAGGTGTCTACGCGGACTAAGTCCGCGTTCGCGGTTACCGCGCTGACCTGTTTTCCGGTGACCGAGGTCGCGGCGCTTTTCGGCGCGTTGTTTGAAGGCACCTTCGCCTCTTGTATAGTCGTTACGCCGTTGTAGCTTACAAGGAAGCGCACCCGGGCTTCGCTGTCGTAAAGAATTGCGGAGGTCGTGAACTTACCGTCCTCGTCGGTCACGGCGCCCGTCGTGCCGAGGGATACTATAGCGCCGCTCGCGGGGTTGATATCGGTCGCGCTGCGCCCGCTCGCAAGGTTCATCGTCGACGAGTATATGGTGCCCGAAAGGGTCATATAGGTAAGGTGGCTGCCCGACGCCGCGGTAAGGGTTATCGCGTTATCCTTAGCGCGCGGATTTGAGCGGATGTAAAGCGCGTTGCCGAAATACTCCGAGCCGTCCGAAAGCGTCCACTTGGGTATGACGCCGTCGGCGTTTTTGGTATAAGCGTCAAGCTCGTATATGTCGTTTGTCAGAACGTCCTCGGCTATAACGTAGTAATACGCGCCGTCGTTGTGAGTTACGCTGACGTAGTTTCCGGCGTCTTCCTTCGCGCCTGCGTAGGAAACGTCCGCCTTGCAATGTCCGCCCATGGCGGGGCCGCCCGCTTTGTTAAAGTCCCAAAGCATGGCGGGAGTGCTTGTTCCGTCGTTTTTAAACGCCCTGGCGCTGTTTTCATTCGGGAAGAAAGCAATATAATCTATCTGTATCTGACTGCCGTTCGCGACGTTTCCGTCCATCGGGTCAAGACGGAACCATTCGATATTGCCCGTCCACGTCGTGCTTTCGGAATGCGCGGTCTGTTTGTTGAGCTCAAAAAGGTCGACAACGTACTCGCGCCAGTATCTTTCGGCGCCGATCGGCACCCACGCGCCGTCAGACGCGCTGACCGAGGACGCGCCCGAGCCGGTAAAGATCTGAAGGCCGTCCGCGCCGCTTATATTTTTTACGCGAAGTTTCGCCCACCGGATATCGGAAGCGTTCGCCGACGTATCAACAGATACCCTCGGATCCTCCGATGAAGCCGTAAAGGTATAGTATTCGTCGCCGTCGGCGAAAAGTCCCTTCGTCGTATCGAGGTATTTATTATAATACATATCGGGGACTACGACCGTTATCCTGTTGCCTTTTTCGATAAAGATCGGCTTAAAGAGGTAGTAGGGATGATCGACCGTATCGCTTGAAAGCGCCTTGTCGCTCATCTGGAACGGTATGCTGCCGTTTATGTAATGAACGTCGTTAAAGTTGATAAGTTCGCCGTTTTTGCTCGACTTGCGAAGCTCGTAATGAAAGCCGTCGGGAGCCATATTGGCGGCTGTGCCCGCGCCGTTCATTTCGGTCGTAAATCTCACCTTGTCGCCGAGGTGGTAGGTAAGCGTCGCGGGACCCGAAACGCCGCCGTCCGCCTCTGCGCGGAACGCTCTTGCGCTGTCCTCGGATGCGAAGAACGCCATATAGTCTATCTGTATCTGACTGCCGTTATTGGTGTTGCCCTGCATCGGGTCAAGACGGATGTAACTTATTCTGCCGTTCCAGCCGCCGTCCACGTAGCCGGGAGAGTTCTTGATATCTACGACGTATTCGTGCCAGGCGGCGTCTTTTTCAAGCGGGATGTCAATATGCGCGTTTTCGGAAAGAGCGCTGCCGCCAATAGAGGCATATAACTGGATTATGTCGGCTCCGTTCAGATTTTTGGCCCTTACCTTTATATACCTTATATTCTCCACATTTTCCGCGTGCGTTATGACCGGAACGAAGGGGTCGCCGCCCGAAGCGGTGAAGGTGTAATAATCGTTATTTCCTTCCTTCGCGCCCGTCCACGAAACGCTTCTCGTGGCGTAAAAGCTGTCAACGCCCATAACGTCGTCCATTTTTCTGTCGGAATTGAAATCCCACAGCATGGAGGGCGTAGGCGCCTGAAGACGCAGCGCGCCGTAATTTTGATCGCCGTTCTTAAGCTCGACGGTCGTATTTATGTAATCAAATACCGGGCGGACGGTGATAGTTCCCTGCCAGGAGTCGCCGCCTCTGCCGCTGCCGTTTTTATCCCACTGGATACAGCCCTTCGCCGCCATGGCGTTAATAAGGGTCTGAGTCATTTTTACGACGGCGGTGTCGCTCTTGCCGTCTATCGTCGCGATGCGGTACCACGCTTCCTTGGTGTCGTCCCTTACCTTCGCTTCGATGCCGACTAAGCGAAGGGGGCTTTTCGTGTTCTTCGCGGTTAAGGCAAAGCTGTCCTCAGACCAGAGCTGCCTGCTCGAATAGGTGCTGTTGTCGAGCATGACCGCCTCGTAATCGTTCAATACCTGCTCGTTCGTCATGCCGATAAGCGGTTTTACCTCGGCGGGCTCAACGTATATGTTGAATCTGCGCTTTATGAAACGGACGCTGTTTATCCACATGGCAATATAGCTGTCCGTGCCGACGGGTCCCTCAGTATCTACGTTAGCGCCCTCGATGGAGACTTTTTCGGGGGCTTTTTTGTCGCCCCAGTAGCCGCCGAGCCACTGATCGTCCTTGACGCCGCCGTCATCGAAATAGTCGTAATTCATATTGCATCCGCCGGGATTCCAGCGGGAAAGACGAAATTCGGCGTCGCACCAGCTCACATATCCCTTATATTCTACAAACATACCGTCGTAGGCATAGCCGGAGCCGGAGGTGGGGAGCCAGAAATAGGTGGTCTCCTCTTCATTGCTGCGCGTAGACAGATATGCCTGTGTATCGTTATCAAATCCGCCGCCACCGCCGCCCGAGAACCAGCCGGCTTTGATGTTTACGGGCTCTGTAAAGGGTCTGCCGTCGAGTTCCGTGAGCGCCATAAGCTCGCCGTCGCCGGCCGTCTTCGGCGCCTCGGGGATTATAACGTGAGTCGTCGCCGTTCTGACGTTTTCGTCATTTAACGCGGTGATGGTAAGGTAAAAGTCCTTCTGCTCTTCGCCGTGATGCACGGGTATTTCCAAAGTACGGCTCTTTATGCCCATCGGGAAATAAAGGTTGGCGCCGACGCCCGAGTACTCGTCGCCCTCTTTGGCGCTGCCGCCCCAGGAGGCTATCTTAACGCCCTTTATGACGTTTAAGCGCCCCTCGCGGGTGACGGTGACGGTCGCCTTGCCGTCCTCGGCAATTACCGTCTCAGCCGCCATGCCGATATATACCTGCTCGGGCTCGTCTTCGTCAAATATCACGATATTGACGGGGTTTACGTCCTCGCCTACGGCGCAGCCCTCGCTCGGCTCTTTCAGCATGAGCATGACCTGCGCGTCGCCCTCTGCAAGAGATGAATAGAGCGGAGTGACTTTAAGGTACTTCGCTTCCTCGCCGGGCGCGAAGTGCAGACGGTACTCTCTGCCGGGATAGCCGTCCTGCGTGGCGTCAGCCATTTCGCGGTCAAACTCTTCGTCCGTCATGGTATTGCCGCTTATCATCTTCGCAAGGTCGGAAACGTCGTTGCCCTTAAGCTCTTGCCTGTCGGACGCTTTGCCCGTAAAGTTGCTGCGCGCCGCGCGGAGCTTTTGCGTGGGCGACGCGTCTTTATCGGAAGCGGCGACGGTTTTTATCTCGTAAGAGTCGGCTTCGAGCGCGGTTTTACCGGCTTTCGTCCCGGTCGTTTCCGTCGCCGTCCCGGTCTTTTCGGTTTTCGGCTCGGTCGTTTCGGTTTTCGGCTCTGCATTTTCGGTCGCCGGCGCTTTTTCTTCGCCCTCCGGCGCGGTCTTTACCGTTTCGGACCCGGTCGTTTCGGTCGCGGGCGCGGTCGTTTTCACTTCCGGCGCGGTCGTTTCGGTCGCGGGCGCGGTCGTTTCGGTCGCAGGCTCGGTCGTTTCGGTCGCAGGCTCGGTCGTTTCCGCCGCGGGCTCGGTTTTA
>JAFSVO010000213.1 GCA_017444965.1 Clostridia bacterium
TGGAAATGCTGTCCTCTACCGTCGGCTCGGGGATAAGCACCTGCTGGAAACGCCGCTCGAGCGCCGCGTCCTTTTCAATATATTTGCGGTATTCGTTCAAAGTCGTCGCGCCTATGCAGTGCAGCTCGCCGCGCGCCAGCATCGGCTTTAAAAGGTTGCCCGCGTCCATCGCGCCGTCCGTCTTGCCAGCGCCGACTATCGTGTGAAGCTCGTCTATAAAGAGGATTATCTGCCCCTGGCTGTTCTTTATTTCGTTTAAGACGGCTTTGAGCCTTTCCTCAAACTCGCCGCGGAATTTCGCGCCGGCGACCAAAGCGCCCATATCGAGCGAGAAAATGCGCCTGTCTCTGAGCGTTTCGGGCACGTCGCCCTTGACTATTCTTTGCGCGAGGCCCTCGGCTATCGCCGTTTTGCCGACGCCCGGCTCGCCTATTAAGCAGGGGTTGTTTTTGGTCTTCCTCGAAAGTATCCTTATAACGTTTCTTATCTCGTTGTCGCGGCCTATAACGGGGTCGAGCTTTTTGGCTTTGGCAAGCTCGACAAGGTCCTGACCGTATTTTTTAAGAACGTCGTAATTCGCCTCGGGGTTGTCGCTCGTGACTCTCGCGTTGCCGCGTATCTCGCGCAGGGCGTCCAGAAAGCGCGCTTCGGTTATGCCGAAGGGCGAGATAACGGGGGAAACGGAGGGCGATTTCAACAAAGCCAAAAGTATGTGCTCGACGGAAATATAATCGTCGCGCATCTCCTCCGACTTCTTTTCGGCGGAATTCAGAACGGAATCAAGCTCCTGAGATATATATACCTTGTTCTGCTCAAGAGAGCCGGAAACGCGGGGGAGCTTTGAAAGCTCGGCCTCCGTCATTTCGGAAAGTCTTTCGACGTCCGCGCCCATTTTCTCGAAAAGCTGTGGCGCAAGGCCGTCCTCCTGCTTTAAAAGCGCCGAAAACAGATGCAGAGAGCCTACCTCAACGCTGCCGTACTCGGACGCGATGCTTTGCGCGGCGGTAAGGGCCTCAATGCTTTTTTGCGTCATTTTAGAAGTGTTCATAACAGTACCTCCTTTTCGTCGCGTATGAAGTCTTCATACGCAAGCTTTATGCGTTTTGCCGCTTCCTCCGGCGAGGAGAGAAGCGAGAAGAAAAGCTTTAACGAGCCGTCGAGAAGCTTTAAATAACCCGATATATACTCCCCGAGCTCCGACGGCGAAAGCTCGCGCCCGCGAAGCCCGCCTATCTCGCGGACGTATTTGCCGTCTGACGTTTCGCTTTGCACGTCGCCGCAGAACTGCTTTTCAACGCCGTCCCAAAGGCGGAAAAAGCGTGAAAATACCGAAAGCAGATCGCCGTTCTGCGAACGGAGGACGGCTTTTATCCTGCCCGAGGGGGCGTCGCTTTTGTTAAGCTCTACGCTGTAGCGCACGGACGGATTGTATTTGTAATCGAGCGCCGTGCGCAAAGAGAGCATGGAATCGGACGGCTGAAGCATAAGCTGAAAGCCGTATACCTCCGACAGCAGGTTTTCCATAGCCGAAAAAACGTCGTGCAGACGCTTTTCGGGCGTAACGTAGGATAAATGCTCGGCGAGTATCTGGTTCGCGAGCGCCGAGCGGCTCGTGTTCATTTCGTACGCCTGCCTGTCAAGCGCAGAAACGACGGCGTCGCTCAACAGCAGCGAATAAACGCTTTTTGTCATAACGCATCCCCTTTCCCGGAAAAGCGCGTTTTAGCTTTTCACAGTAAGTCTTTTCTTCTTTGGTAATAATTATACCACCGTTATAATAACTTGTCAACAAAATTATTAGAAAATATTTACAAAATTTAAGACCGGCGAAAAACCGGTCTTAAAATAAAGGTCAGTTGAGGTAATCCTTAAGCTTGCGGGCGCGGCTCGGGTGGCGAAGCTTGCGCAGCGCCTTCGCCTCTATCTGACGGATGCGTTCGCGGGTGACGTCGAACTCCTGCCCGACCTCTTCAAGCGTGCGGGATCTTCCGTCGTCAAGACCGAAGCGCAGGCGAAGCACCTTTTCCTCACGCGGGGTAAGAGAGCTTAAAACGTCCCATATCTGCTCGCGCAGAAGGGTAAAGGACGCCGCCTCGGCGGGCTCTAACGCGTCGTCGTCGGGGATAAAGTCGCCCAAGTGGCTGTCTTCCTCTTCGCCTATCGGCGTTTCAAGCGAAACGGGCTCCTGCGCTATCTTGAGTATCTCGCGCACCTTTTGGGGGGATATGCCCATCTCGTTCGAGATCTCTTCAACGGACGGGTCGTGCCCGAGCTCCTGAAGCAGCTGGCGCGAAACCCTTATGACCTTGTTTATCGTTTCGACCATATGTACGGGAATGCGTATCGTTCTCGCCTGATCGGCTATGGCGCGGGTTATCGCCTGGCGTATCCACCACGTGGCGTAGGTCGAAAACTTATAGCCCTTGGAATAGTCGAATTTTTCGACCGCCTTAATAAGACCCAAGTTGCCCTCCTGAATAAGATCGAGGAACTGCATACCGCGGCCGACGTATCTTTTGGCGATCGACACGACGAGGCGGAGGTTTGCTTCCGAAAGACGCTTTTTCGCCGCTTCGTCGCCGTCCATTATGCGCTTGGCAAGCTCTATCTCTTCGTCGGAAGAGAGCAGATCGACGTTGCCTATCTCTTTAAGGTACATACGGACGGGGTCGTCTATCGCAAGACCCTCGGAAAGCGCGCTGTCCGACACGTCCTCCGGGGTGATCTCTTCACCCTCGGGGAAAACGACGTCGTCTAAGTCTTCGCCCGGTATCTTGTCGAGAAGGATATCGCCCTCGTTAATGGCGATGCTTATGCCGGCTTTTTCAATAAGGTCTAAAAGCTTGTCCTGCTCGTCCGATTCAAGCTCGAACTCGTCGATTATCACGCCGACCTCGTCCATTGAGAGATGGCCTTTTTCCTTGCCTATCTCCAGAAGATCCTTGATGGCTTGCTGTTTCGCGGCTTCGTCATGAGTTTGTTCCAGCATTATCATTACCCCTTTTTCTTTTCTCGGCGAGCATCACGGACAGAACGTCCTGCGTGCCGCCGGTTCTTTTTATATGCGCTATGGTTATATTGTTTATAAGCTTTAAAAGCTCGGCGCCGGGGTCTTCGGACGGCAGAGCCGACGCGAGCACGCCGGACAGATGCCGCGCCTCGTTTTCCTCGAGGCCGGATATAAGCGTCGCCGGCGATATGTACTTGCCCTCTTTGGACATTTCAAGAACTTTTTCGTAAAGCGAGGCGAGAAGCTTTGATGAGAAGTCGGTCGGCTTGACGCTCGCTTCCGCGGTCTTTAAAAGGTGCGGGTAGGAAAGCAAAAGCACTAAAAACCGCTCTTCGCTCGCCGCCGCCGCGGGGTCCTCGTATCTCAGCCCGCGCTCCTGCGGCTGTATGACCGACAGGGGGTTTGCCGCTTTGTTTGCGGTCTTTTTCTTTTTTTCGCGCAGGAGAGAAGCGCGAACCCGCCCGACCTCGTTCATAAGCGCCTGCTCGGAAAGGGCGGCGTCGATCGCCGTGTTTCTCGTGTATATTTCGCGCTCTATGTCGTTCGGTACGGTCGCGAGATATCTCGCCGCCTCTTTAAGATAGGCTATTTTGCCGTCGTCCGAGCTTAAGTCGGCGTTTGATTTTATTTCGGCAAGCTTATACTCGGTATCTGACGGCGGCTTTGAAAGAAGCTTGCGGAAAGCGTCGGCGCCCTCTCTTTTAATAAACGAATCGGGGTCGTCCTTGATCGTTTCGCCGTTTTCGCCGCGCAGCTTAGGCAGACGGAGGACGCGCACGTCTATATCGGCGCCCGAAAGAATGCCTATCGCCTTGTCTGTCGCCTTTTGCCCGGCGGCGTCCTGATCGAAGCAGACGACGGCTTTAGACGCGTATTTCTTCATAAGCTGCGCCTGCTGAGGGGTAAGCGCCGTGCCGCAGGTGGCTATCGCGCTGTCAAACCCCGCCGAGTGAAGGGATACGACGTCCATATTTCCCTCGACCAAAAGCAGAAAATCCGACTTTGTCTTTTTGGCGAGATTAATGCCGAAAAGGGCGCGGCTTTTGCTGTATACCGGCGTGTCGGGACTGTTTATGTATTTGCGCCCCTCGTCGCCCGAGGTCAGAACGCGCCCCGAAAAGGCGATCACGTTGCCTCGCACGTCGATTATGGGGAACATAATGCGCTCGCGGAAAAAATCGTAAAGTCCGCCGTTTTTGCCGCGGCTTACAAGCTTTGCCGCTAAAAGCTCAGCCTGGGAAAATCCCTTCGCCGTCATCGCGCGTAAAAGCCCGTCCCAGGAAGAGCCCGCGTAACCTATGCCGAACGAGCGTATCGCGGCGGGCGTCAGCCCGCGCTTTAAAAGATACTGTCCCGCGGGCTTTCCCTCGTCGCTTTGAAGAGTATTGAAAAAATATCTCGCCGCCTCGCGGTTAAGCTCGAGTATCCTCGAGCGTATCTGAAAATCCGGCTCGTCGTTTTCGGGAAAGGTCATGCCGCAGCGGTCGCAGAGCTTTCGCACCGCGTCTATAAAGGAAAGGTTTTCCTGCTTCATCACGAAGGATATCACGTTTCCGCCTTCGCCGCAGCCGAAGCATTTGAATATCTGCTTTGAGGGAGAGACCATAAAGGAGGGCGTCTTTTCACTGTGGAAAGGGCAAAGCCCGACGTAGTTCGTGCCCGACGATTTAAGCGGCATATAGTCTTCTATCACGTTCACTATGTCGCAGCGCTCTATAAGTTCTTCGATAAATCCGCTCGGAAGAGCCATCCTTTATCCCTCCTTTTTTATCTTCATATTATTTTACCAATAAGGCGTGTCCGGGAAACCGGACGGAAGCGTCATCTGCTCCAGCTTTTCGGCACGGTTATGCTTTCGAACACCTTGACGGCGTATCTGTCGGTCATGCCCGAAATATAGTCGCACACGACCGTTTCGGCGCCGAAAAGGTCGAGCTGGGCGCGAAAGTCGGGCGGCAGACGGTCAAGGTCTTTTACGTAATAAGTATAAAGGAACTTGAGGATATCGACGCCCTTTATCTCCTCGCTTTTCGCGACGGGGTTTTTGTAAACGGCGTTGAAGAGAAAAGCGTGAAGCTCGTCCGCCGCGGCGCCTACCTCGGGCGAAAAGCCTATATTGCCCGTTTCCCGCCCGTATTTTACCGCGTCGGAAACGAGGGCGTTTATCCTTTCGGAATGGGTGTTTCCCAAAACCCGCCTTACGTTTTCGGGAATATCCGAAACTTTCAGCACGCCCGCCCTTACGGCGTCGTCGATATCGTGATTCATATACGCTATGTGGTCGGCGTAATAGACTATCCGCCCCTCGGGCGTTTCGGCGTCCTTTCCCGTGTGTTTGAGGATGCCGTCGCGCACCTCAAAGGTAAGGTTTAAGCCGCGCCCGTCCTTTTCGAGCTTGTCCACGACTCTCAGGCTTTGTTCGTTATGCAGAAAATGCCCCGACATTTCGGCGAGGGCGCGCTCGCCCGCGTGCCCGAAGGGCGTGTGACCGAGGTCGTGCCCCAAAGCCGCCGCCTCGGTAAGGTCTTCGTTTAAAGAGAGCGCGCGGGCTACCGTCCTGCCTATCTGCGCCACCTCGAGCGTGTGGGTAAGGCGCGTTCTGTAATGGTCGCCCTCCGGGGATAAAAAGACCTGCGTTTTGTGCTTTAATCTGCGGAACGCCTTGCAGTGTATTATCCTGTCGCGGTCGCGCATAAAGCAGGTGCGAAGGGTGCAGGGCTCTTCGGGGAAAGCCCTGCCTTTTGAGTTTACCGATAACGTCGCTTTTTCGGAAAGCTCGCGCTTTTCCTTCTCTTCAAGCTCTTCGCGTACCGTCAAGATAACACCGCCCTTTGCCTCTTTTTTGATTTTCATATATATAATTCGCAAAAAAACGCGATTTCCTCTTTTTTTCCGAAAAAACTTTCTTTTTTTTCGACGGTTTTCGGCGACTTGAATTTGCATTGTAACATAACAGATGTCCAAAAAAACTCACACTTTAAGCGTTTTTCGGGAAAATATGCAGATTTTATTTGACACGGCAGAGGGAAATATATAATAATACAAATACAGAATGATCATCGTCAACTTGGTCTTACAGTGTATAAATTGAATAATGAATGAAAAAGGAAAGAAAGATGCAGAAAAAACTGATAGGCGATAAATGCAAGTTTGCAATTGAATATTCTTTTTGCGAGGGATCACACGATACTGAGATCGCCATGTATGTTGACGGCGTAAATATTCTTGCTTTCGATAGAAACGGCGAGTGTTTAACGACTCGTTGGAACATCGACGAATTGGCGATGTGGCTTAGAAAGTTTATTGATGAAATGGCAGAAGATCCGTTTCCGGTAGAATGTGAAGGACAATTTGCGGCTCAGAAAGACGATAAAGCAAGAGAGTTTTACACAGAGGATATTGATCTTTTTGATGAGTATTATCAAAAACTATATGAGTGGGAACTCAGACATCGGTGGCATTCTGCATCTTCGGGAGCGATACTGGCAGACGTGTTTTTTCAATCTGCAGGAGAATACGTTGAAATATCGTGGGATAACCGGGACGTTGAAAACGGAGTATCATTTAAAAGCAAGTCGGGAGGAGCAAAGATTCCAAAAGAATTATTTCGGACAACGGTAGATTCCTTCCTGAAGCAATACGCGCTTTTTTGGTTTAATTAATCTTATAAAACTAAGAACAGGCAAACCGCTGCAGGTTTGCCTGTTCTTAATTTCAAAAACGAGTATTAAAACCGTATCATCTGTTTATCGTGAAAAA
>JAFSVO010000214.1 GCA_017444965.1 Clostridia bacterium
GGACGGTACGGCTCGCGCAGGTCGAAACGAACGGAAAACTGAGCGTTTTGTTAAACGCGGGCGACTCTCCCCCGTCGCGGGCAGACTTAAACCTGAAGTCCGCGGAAAGCGGCCCTTTTTATACGCTTATATGCGACGGGAAAGCAGAGCCGGAGGCGCTTAAAAAGCTCGGGCTAAACGGCGCGTGGCTTGATAAAACGCTTAAGCAAAACGGCGTTTCTTCGGCAAGCGACGTCTTTTATCTTCTGTCCGACGGCAAGGGAAACGAGATAATTATGAAAAAGGACGAGAAAGCATGAACGCGAAACTGTTTTTGGGCGCGGCGTTTCTGGCGCTTATAATCCTGCTCGGCGCATTATCGCTCGCATACACTTCGCGCGTCTGCAAAGATATCGAAAAAGCCCTTTTAAAAGACGATATCGAAAGCGCCGAAATGATCTGGATAAAGCACAGAAACACTCTCGCCATGTTTTACCCCCATTCCAAAACAGACGAGCTTTCAAGGTCTTTTATCAAAGCGCGTATGAGCTTAAGCTGCGGCGACGGACAAGACTATGAATCCGAAAAAGAGCTTTTGCTTTTCGGGCTGTACGCGCTTAAGGAATACGACGTTCCTACGTTAAGGTCGATATTTTAAAACGGGATAAAGCGGACGCTTTATCCCGTTTAAGTTATGCGATAGAAATCATTTCTTTCCCGTATTGCCGAGCAGCTTTGAAAGCTCGCTCATAAAGGTATTTATATCCTTGAACTGGCGGTAAACCGAAGCGAAGCGGACATACGCCACCTCGTCGATGTCTTTAAGCTTTTCCATAACGAGCTCGCCGACGTATTCGGTCTTTACCTCGCGATTGAGGGAATTTAAAAGCTGCTGCTCTATATCCGCCGTCGCCGCCTCTAAGGTCGCGAGCGGGACCTGGCGTTTTTCGCAGGCTTTTACCATACCGTTAAGTATCTTGTTGCGGTCAAACGTCTCACGCGAGCCGTCTTTCTTTATCACAACAAGAGGAAGACTTTCGACCGTTTCGTACGTCGTGAACCTTTTGCCGCAGGAAAGGCATTCCCTTCTTCTGCGGATGCTGTTGCCCTCATCCGTGGGTCTTGAATCAACGACCTTGCTTTCGGCAAAACTGCAGAAAGGACATCTCATATTATCTTCTCCCTATATCAACTTATTGTATATAGTCTACCACACATATTTTGTATTTGCAACGTTTTATTGTGTTATTTTTTATATTTTAATCCGGGAGAACACAATATATTGCCGGAAGCGTCCTCAATAACGCATTGTACGCCGAGCTTTTCGGCTGCCTTGAACGCTTCGTCCGCCTCTAACTGGAAGAGATAGGTCGAAAGAGCGTCCGCCAGAGCGGATGAGGGCGATACGACGGTCGCCGACTTTACCTTTTCTGCGGGCATAAGCGTTTGCGGGTCGATTATGTGGTGATAGACCTTACCGTCTATCTCAGCTGCGCGGTAGTACCCGCCCGACGTGACTACCGCTTCGTTATGCGTCAGCAGAACTACCGAAACGGAAACGCCGTCCGACCCTCTTACGCCTATCTTATAATCTTTTTCTCCGCACGTTACGACGTTGCCGCCGGCGGAAAGTATAAAAGCTTTACAGTCCAGGCTTTTAAGCCCTTCCGCTATCTTTTCGCATGCGTATCCTTTTGCCACGGCACCGACGTCAAGCTGCATTACGTCGTTTGCGAAGCGCACTTTGCCGTCGGACAAAATAAGATTATCTATCCCGTTGTATTCGTTGAGTCTTTTAAGCTCTTCCATATCGGGCAAAGTGAGCGTTTCGCGCGCGTCGCGCCATTTTGAAAGAACGGTGCCGAGGGTACAGTCGACTCTGCCGTCGGTCAAATCATAAGCGTTCACGCACTCTTCAAGAAGGTCGTATATCTCGGAAGGTACCTCTACGCCCTCGGTCCTTTTTTCGTCACGGTTAAGGTCGTAAAGCCCGTACACGCCGTCGTGCTTTTCAAATATGTCAAATAAGGCGTCGTACCTTTTAAGCTCGGAAAAGGCGTAATCTTTAAATCTGTCAAAATCCTCGCGCCCGACGCCGTACGCCGTAAAAGACGTTACGGTGTCGAAGCATTCGTACTCGTAATCGGTATACTGTCCCTTCCCGGCGCACCCGGAGGGCGCCGCGCATAAAAAGACGCAGAAAAGAATAATAAGCAACCTTTTCATTTTATCACCTACTATATTTTAACATCATTTCCCTTCTCTTTCAATCTTTATCTTGATTAAAAATAAAAAGCATATTATTATAAAAATTGACTTTATTACTTTTTCATATAGACAAGCGCCGCATTTTATGATAGATTACAAATTGAAAATA
>JAFSVO010000215.1 GCA_017444965.1 Clostridia bacterium
ACGTAAAGTTCGCGGGGCAGTTTATCTTTATCCCGTCGGCTTCGGCAAGCATAATGAACGTATCGCCCATCATATTTGCCGAAATAAAGCCGTCGCCGAAGAAGAGGACGGTATGCTCTTCCTTCCAGTTCTTCGGGTTTTCAAGCTTGCCCGAAGCGGGAATAAGCCCCCTCAAAGCGGAGGCGGGCGTCGTCTGCGAGGGCGTTTGAGCCGAAGGCGAAGTCTGCGACGAGGGCGTCTGTGCCCCGGGCGCCGTTTGAGCCCCGGACCCCGTCTGCGTGTCGGGGGAGGACGCGTCGGGTATCGTGACCTCGCCCGTCGCGCTCACCGTTTCGGTCGCCTCCTTGTCGACTTCCTCGTCGTCGGGCTGCGCGTCCGACGCGTTCGCGGACGCGGAGGGGTCGCCCGTCTGCGACTGCGCGGCGCCGTCGGAAGCGGGCTTCGGCGTCTTTTCACCGCAGGCGGCAAAGAGCGATATGATCATAATTAGAGCCAGTAATAAAGATATTGTTTTTTTCATAACGTCATCTCCGGATATGTTGATTTTTGTTAACCGCAACATATTGATTGTTAACAATAATATACAAATAAATTATACCATATATATATGAAAAAAGCAAGAAAAAAGCATAGATCCCGCTTAAAAGTTCGTAAATCGTACAATAACGCGTGACAGGAATATAAAAGAGCGGCAAAATATAAATTACCGCGCGGAACGGGCGTTCCGCGCGGTATAAAAGGATCGCAATTAAATATCAGAAAACAAGCGACGGGCGAAGGATACAGTACGTAACGTAACCGAAAAGCGAATCCACAATGACTTGAGAGTTGAGTTTTGAATACTTCTTGTAGGCGCCTTTTTCAACGGTCGCGAGTATCCCGTCGCCGAGGTAAAGATATACCTTGGCGTCCTTTCCCGATCCGTCGCGGTTGTTTGACGTCAGTATTATATCGCCGGCTACCATGTACTCGGCCTTCGTTCTGTGGGCGCGCTTCGGGTCGCCTTTGTCAAACTGCGTCGACGTATAGTGCCCGCCGAAGAAGTTGTCGGCGAGATAAGGCGATATCGGGTGCTTAAGCCCTACCGTTTCATAACCCGACATGGGTTCGAAAACGGTTTTGAAAAGGTCTTGAGCGGAAGAGCCGGGAAGAGTGTGCTTAAAGGTGTTTTTATAGAAGTCGGAAACAAACTTAAAGTCGGTAGAGGCGCCCGCTCCCGCCTTATCGGCGGCCGCGGGGACGCTCTTTTGCTGCTCCGATGTGAGAGTTTTCGCAACGTAAATGGGCGCGTCGTTGTGAAGAACGCCGTTTAAGTATGTGTTGCGGCAGGATATACGCGTGCCGGGCTTAACGTCAGACTTTACGGTGACCGTGTAGGAAAGTTCGACCTTTCCGCTCGCGGGGACGGTGACGGAAGCCGAGAGATCCGCGCCGGAAATCTTAAAGTCTTTACCCGACTTGAAGGTCAGACCGTCGGAGATCTTATCCGTAATGTTTATCGTCTTCGCCGTATAGTCGAGGTTGTTTATGACTATCGTAAAGGTGACGTCCTCTCCGGGGTTTACCGAAACGCCCTGCGGCGCCGTTGTAAGCTTATAGGCGACTATGTTGCGCAGGTTGTTCAGTCTGTTCTTCGCTTGAGTCGTCGGCTTTAATTTGAGGTTTGCCGGACGGAGTATGGCGTAACTGCTTTTTCCGCCCATACCAAAGAGCCAATGTCCCGGGGTGAGCGTTTCGGCGACGTCTTCGTACAGTATGCCGTTTATCATCTCGTTGTTGTCTGTGCCGTTGTCCCAAAGATAATTTTCACCGCCGCCCGAGGCGTGATGCCCCGTAAGGTGAAGCATTTTCCCGTTGCCGACGTAAAGCATAATGTGACCGCCCGACTCCTTCTCGTTCATTTCGTCGAGAATATCGCCCGGCTGGAGTATGCTGTAAGCCTCTTTGGAAAGTTCTTCTTTAGAGCGGGTGTTGGGTTGGGTCCCGTCGTAAAGGAAGACGCGCCAGCCCGAAGTTGCGTTAAGGTCGTCGTTTTTGAATATCGAAACGCATCTGTTGGCGCCGTTGAAAGCGAAGTTGAAGGCGTCGTTGAACGCGGCGTAGATATATGCCGAGCAGTCGGAATAAAGGGTGTTCTGCGGCGTCGCGTCTTCGGGACGGTTGATTTTCGTATCGACCTCTC
>JAFSVO010000216.1 GCA_017444965.1 Clostridia bacterium
GCTTTGAGCCCGTCCGCCGCGCGATACTCTGGAGCGACGGGCGCTGTGAAAAGGAAGCGCGCGATTTCGCCGCGCTTTACGGCGAAGACTATATGTATAAAACGACCGGCTGGAAGCTTGCGCCGCGCTTTCTTACGATGGGCATACGCCGCTTAAAGGACGGCGAAAACCTAAACGCCGCCTACTGGCTGTCCGTGCCCTCTTTCATCTCGGCGAAAATGACGGGCGCGCCGTTTACCGACTTAAGCTCGGCGGGCATAGAGCAGACCGCCGATATAAAGCGCGGCGCGCACGATAAGCTTTTGCTCGACTTCGCGAACGCACGCGAGCGCGAGCTTGCGAAAATAGCGCCCTCGGGCAGCGCCGCCGCGAATATAAGCAAGGACGCGGCGAAGGCTTTGGGCGTTACGGAAAAGACGGTCTTCGTTTCGGGCGCGCACGACCAGTACGCCGCGCTTTTGGGAAGCGGCGCGAGCGAGGTAGGCGACGTTATGCTCGGCACCGGCACGGCGTGGGCTGTTACCGCGCTTTGCGACGGGTTTGACGAAAAAAGCGGCGTTCCCCATTCGGTCGCGGCGGCGGGGGGCGCTTTCGGGCGGCTTTCCTCGCTCCCCTCGGGCGGGGCGTGCCTTGAATGGATGAAAAACAACGTACTGCCCGCGGGGCTTTCATACCGCGATATAGACGAAAAATGCGCCGGAAGAGAAGCCGCGCGCTCGGGGCTTTTCTTCTGCCCCGAAAAGGAAAAGGCGTTTTACGGCGTTACGCTGTCAAACGACGGCTTCGACCTTGCGCGCGCCGTTATGGAAGGCGTCGCTTTCGCCGTAAAGGCGCGGCTCAAAAGGGTCGCGCCGGGCGGCGTTTCGTCACTTTTCTTTACGGGCGGCGCTTCCAAAAGCGCGCTATGGACGCGGATAACGGCGGATATTTTAAACGTCGAGCTTAAAATACCGCCCGTATCGGATATCGCATGCCTCGGCGCCGCGGCGCTCGCGGGGTTTGGCGCGGGGGTATTCAAAACGCCCGCGGAGGGCGTTTCCCGTCTGTCCGGCGCGCCCGCGTCGGTTTTCCCCGACAAGTGCCGCGCCACCTTTTACAAGGACGCTTACGAAAAATATCTCGGCCTTACGTCGGGCCGCTGAAAGAAGGTATACAAATGGCTCTTTTCGAAGTAACCGAATACGACAGGCATATTTACGAGACCGAGCTTCGCGATTTTCTGCCGGACAAGATACTCGACGTACACACGCATATATGGCTTGACAGCCTTTTATCCGACCTTCCCAAGCGCAAGCTTACCTGGCCCCTTCTGGTGGCGAAGGACGACCCGATAGAAGACCTGCAGGAGACGTTTCGTCTTCTTTTCCCCGGGAAAGAGGTGTCGGCGCTTATGTTCACGACGCGCGGCAACTGGGACGCGCACAACGCCTACGTTTCCGAGTGCTCTAAAAGCACAGGCTGGCCCGCCCTTTACTACAGCCGCCCGTATGAGACGGGCGAGGCGCTTAAGGCGAAAATACGCGGCGGCGGCTTTGTCGGGATAAAATCCTACCTGAAGTTCGCGCCCGAATATATACCGAGGAACGAGGTGCGCATTTTCGACTTTTTCCCGAAAGCACAGCTTGAGACGGTGAACGAGATAGGCGGCATCGTGATGCTCCACATACCGCGCCCGGGCAGACTGCGCGACCCCGTCAACCTTGAGCAGATACTTGAAATAAAGCGCGAGTTCCCGCGCGTGCGCCTTATAATCGCCCACGTCGGCAGGGCGTATACGAAAGAGGACGTCGGAAACGCTTTTTCCGATTATCTCTGCAAGGCGCCCGACCTTATGTACGACTTTTCAGCCAACTGCTGCGACTACGCCCTGCGCGAGGTCATCAAGACGGCGGGCGTTCCCCACGTCATGTACGGCACCGATATGCCCGTCCTGCGTATGCGCACGCGCCGTATAGAGGAAAACGGCACTTATATAAACCTTGTCCCGCCCGGGCTTTACGGCGGAGCCGAAGCCGATCCGCACCTGCGCGAGGTGACGCCCGAGGAAGCGAAGACTATGACCTTCTTCGTCTATGAAGAGCTTCTCTCTTTAAAGCGCGTGGCGAAAGAGCTTTCGCTTACAAAGAAAGATATAGAAGACATTATGTACAACAACGCGCACGGCCTTATCGAGGGCGCGAGGCGCGATATATACGGGGAGTGATAATATGAAGCCGAAAATAAGAACGCCTTATTTCGAGATAGGCACGAAAAACTACGTCTGGGGCGACAAGGTGCTTGAGTACGCGCTTGCCGCCGACCGCGCCGCCGAAAAGTACGATATAGACGTGCTTTTCATAACGCCTGCGGTCGAGATACGCAGAGTGTGCGAGAACGTAAAGCGTCTTTTCGTTCTGGCGCCTTATATGGACGTGCTCCGCCCGGGGCGCGGCATGGCGGATATACTGCCCGAAGCTTTAAAGGACGCGGGCGCGTGCGGCGTCGTCATAAACCACTGCGAAAAGCCGATGAGCCTGCCGCAGATGAAGAAAACGATAGACCGCGCGCGCGAGCTTGACTTCCTCGTTTTCGCCTGCGCCGACACGCTTGATGAGGCGAAGGCGATAGCCCAGCTTCACCCCGACATAATCAACCCCGAGCCGTCCGGGATAATAGGCGGCGGCAACGGCGTAAGCCCCATGTCATACGTGCGCGACTCGATAAAAGTGATCAAAGAGATATACCCCGACATACTCGTCGAGCAGGCGGCGGGCATAACGAACGGCCGGCAGGTCTACGACTTTATCATGGCGGGGTCGGAGGCCGCGGGCGCGGCTTCGGGCATAATGAACGCGCCGGATCCCGTCGCCATGATAGACGAGATGATAGCCGCGACAAGGCGCGCCGCCGACGACCTTAAGGCGCGGGGAGGAAAATAAGATGGTATTTAAAGAAAGCTTTAAAGTACAGTCGCGCGACGGCACGGTGACCTTTCACGACGTGACGGATAAAGTTAAAGATATCTTTTCACGCTCGGGCGTAAAAGACGGGATATGCGTAGTTTATTCGCACCACACGACCTGCTCGGTCATCACGCAGGAATGCGCCTTCGATATGGCGAAAAACGGGCTTGAGACCCTTCAGCAGGACCTTGTGAGCGCGTTTGAAAAATGGATACCCTTCTGCCCGTACGACGGCACCTATATGCACCCGGGGAAAGAGGCGCTCGCCTTCGCGGAGGAGCACGGAGAAGACTGGTACGGCTGTCACAACACGGACGCCCACCTGCGCTCTTCAATTATCGGCAGAAGCGTGACGATAGTCGCCGACGGCGGCGCTTTGGACCTCGGCGAATACGGCAGGATACATTTTATCGATTGGGATCAGACACGCGCCCGCACGCGCACCGTGCAGGTCATGATTATAGGCGAATAAGGAGGTATAAAGATGCCTTTGCTTTCTAAATTTTACCCCGCGCCCGCCGAGTGGCTCCCGAAGTTTTCAAGGGAAACGCTTGACGAGATAGCCCTTATCGACGTGCCCTCAAAGCAGGGGAAAATATACGAGTGCCCCGATTTTGAAATGAAGGTCACGCAAGACGCGCACAACTTTTTCGCCGCCGAGCTTTATTCGCGCATAAGGCTGGCGAACGCGCGCGGCGAAAGGCTTACCGTCATACTCCCCTCGCCCGAAAACGCGGTATTTATCGGGCTTGCGGAGGCGCTTGACCGCGCGTCCGTTTCCGCCAAGTGCTTAAACGTTTACTTCCTTTACGAATACGCGAACGAAAAGGGCGAGGTCGCGCCGCCCGAAAGCGTATACAGTCGCTCGGGCTATTTCATGAAATACTTTTACGAAAAGCTCGACCCCGCGCTTCGACCCGAGCTTAAAAATATCCACTTTTTCACGACCGAAAACGTGAACGCTTATTCCGAAATGATAGAAAAGGACGGCGGCGCGGACGTCGCCTTCACCGCCCTTTCGTGGTCGGGCGGCATAGGCGTGATCGACGCCGAAAGCTTTAAGGCGGAAAGCTTAGCCGAGCTTAAAGCCGCAGGCTCGCGAGTCGTCACGCCGATGCCCGAATGCATAGCCTTCGACTCTATGCGCGGCATGTTCGGGTGCGCGGGCGATATAGGAAACGTGCCGCCCCGCGCCGCGACGGTCGGCATGCGCGATATAGTTTCGGCAAAGTCGCGCTTTGACGTCGAGTATCTTTCAAACTGCAGCGGTACGCCCTCTTATCAGCGCTTCCCCGTGCGGCTCGCGCTTTTCGGGCCCGTCTGCCCGCAGAATCCCGCGTCGGTCCTTCGCACGCTGCCCGGGATCATGGTGCTTTCGGAAAACGTCGCGAAAGCCGGCGTTTACCGCGGCGATATTCCGTGGCTCGACGAAGAGGTACGCCGCATACGCGAAAAGGAGGGGATGTAAATGAAGGATTTCACCTTTGAGCCCGCGCTGTGGTACAATATGCGCGACAAGGCGGTTTTGGAAAAATGCCGCAATATAAAGCGCGAGGATATGGAATACGAAAACGAGCACGGCTACCGCGTGCGCGTGGTGCCCCACCCCTGCTCCGCCATTACCTGCGAGCTTTTCGAGCGCATTTTGCGCTCTGATATCGAGGACAGGAAAACCGTTATCATATTCCCGAATATATGGCGCTCGGTCTATTCGGTCGTCGCCGAAACGTGCAACCGCAGAAACGTGAGCGCGCGCAACCTTATAACCTTCTGCATGGACGAGTGGGCTGACGAGCAGGGGCACGTCGCGCCTATAACCTACGAGCATTCTTTAGGCGGGCATTTCATACGCGATTTTTACCTGAATCTGCGCGAGGACCTGCGCCCGCCCTTCAAAAACGTACATTATTTTACCGACGAGAATATGGAATACTATTCCGACCTTATCGACGAAGCGGGCGACGGCGGCGCCGACCTTATCGTTTCGGCGACCGGCTGGGCGGGACACACCGCCTTTATCGACCCCGGCACGAAAAAGTTTGAAGCAAGGTCTTTGGAAGAGTTTTTGACCCTGCGCTCGGGCTACGTCGACAACTGCCGTCTGACCGTAATACAGAACTGCGGCGGCACGGGCGGCGGCGACTATTACCATACGCCGAGGTATTCGGCGTCGATAGGCCCGCACGACGTAATATCGGCGCGCGAAAGCCTTGAAAGGCACGACCTTACAAACGTCGGCGGCTACGCCTCGTGGGAAAAGATGATATCGCGCCTGCAGCTTTACGGCCCCGTCACGCCCGACGTGCCCGCGTCTGTTTATCAGCTGACGCCCGGCACGGTGTACGTCAGCGAGGAAATGGCGACGCCTATCGCGCCCATGCCCTTTACGGCGTTTTAAGGAGCGTTTATGAAAGCGATAATCAACACGAAGCTTATTTTAGAGGACGGGATAATTTTCGACGGCGCGCTGCTTTACGGGGGCGACAAAATAGCGGCGCTCGGAAGAGCTTGCGACGTAGAGATCCCCGAGGGCGCGGAGGTATTCGACGCGCATGGGCTTTACACGGCGCCCGGGCTTATAGATATCCACAACCACGGGACCGCCGAAAAGCTTTTTTCCGACGACCCCCTTTACTGCTGCGAGCATTTTTTAAAGCACGGGCAGACGACCGTGCTTCCGACCTTCTATCAGAATATGACGTTCGCGCAGATGGCGGAAAACGCCGAGAAAATAAGGCGCGCCTCGAAAACGGGCGCCGGGCGGATCATGGACGGGCTTTACATGGAAGGGCCCTACATGAACGGCAACGGCAGCGGTAAGGACACGATAGTAAAGGTCGACGGCACGAGGGCTGAGGACTATATCCCCATGCTCGACTCTTTCGGCGATATGGTGCGCGTATGGGCGATAGACCCCTCGCGCCCGAATATAGACGAATTTATGGCGTACGTTCACGACCGTTTCCCCGCCGCCGTCTTCGCTTTGGGGCACTCTAAAGCGCTTGCCTCGGACTGCAGACGGGTCAAAAAGTATGGCGTGCGCGTTCAGACGCATCACTCCGACTCGGGCAAGCCGAAGGGCAGAGCGCAGGGCACGCTCGACGCCGGGTGCGACATATTCACCCTTTACGACCCCGATATTTACGCCGAGCTTATCGTCGACGAAACGGGCATACACATGGTGCCCGACCTTGTAAAGTTCGTCGTGAAAACAAAGGGCGTCGAGCGGATAATACTGATAACCGACTCGAACACGGCGCTCGGCGACTTTAAAAACAACGAAGAGCTCGGGATATGGTACGGGCCCGACTTAAATTACGACTCGGACGGAAAGCTTTCGGGCAGCCATATGACGTTAGAGCACGCCTGCCGCAATCTTATGACTCACACGGGGTACGGGCTTTGCCACGCGATACGCTTCGCCACCGCCAACCCCGCCCGTATGCTCGGAATAGACGATAAGGTGGGCGTTTTAGAGCCGGGCAAGCTCGCAAATCTTATTCTGATAGACGACGAGGTGCGCGTTTCGCGCGTTATTCTTCGCGGCGAAACGGTCGCCGTAAACTAAAGGAGGCATAAAAAATGATAAGGCCCGCTATTGAAAAATGGTACAAGGAAAACGCCGAAAAGACGGACGCCTTTGCGCGGTATCTCTGGGAAAACCCCGAAGAGGGGCATCACGAATTTAAATCCTGCCGCGCAAACGCCGATTTTCTGCGCGCCGAGGGGTTTGAGGTAAAGACCTTCAACGCGCGCGGCGACGACGCGCCCGACACGGCGATAATCGCGACTTTTGGTCACGGTCACCCGGTAGTCGGCATTTACGGCGAATACGACGCTCTGCCGGGGCTCGGGCAGAACGACGTTCCCTACCGCTCGGAAAAAGAGGGATTCGGGCACGGATGCGGCCACAACCTTATGGCGGCGGGCTGCACCTCGGCGGTATGCGCCGTAAAGGCGGCGATGGAAGCCGAAAACCTTCCGGGCACGATAGTTTATTTGGGCTGCCCCGCCGAAGAGGGCGGATGCGGCAAGATGTATATGCTTGAGGACGGGTATTTCGATATGCTCGACTGCCTTTTGGGCTGGCACCCGCGCACGAACGACCTTGCCTTAGGCGAAAAGCTGCAGATGACTATGGGGCACGCCGTAATAGAGTTTCACGGCGTTTCGGCGCACGCTGCCGTCGCGCCCGAAAAGGGCAGAAGCGCACTCGACGCCTGCGAGCTTATGAACGTCGGAGTTCAGTACCTGCGCGAGCACTGCACGAGCGACGTGCGCATACACTATTCGTACCTTGCGGCGGGCGAAAAGCCGAACGTCGTGCCGAGGTACGCGGCGCTCGATTACTACTTCCGCTCAAAGGATCTTAAGTCCTGCCACGAGCTTATGGAGCGCATTAAGAAGGTAGCTTACGGCGCCGCCATGATGACCGAGACCGAGTGCGTTTTCAACGTAAATTATATTCATTCGGGCTGTCAGCCCCTTTCCTCGATGAACGAAATAATGTATAACGCGCTTTTGAAAATGCCG
Organism: Clostridia bacterium; assembly: GCA_017444965.1. Classification (GTDB taxonomy): domain Bacteria; phylum Bacillota; class Clostridia; order Oscillospirales; family Butyricicoccaceae; genus RGIG3513. Next base: position 7,476 of record JAFSVO010000216.1, read on the forward strand.
CCGCTTGAATACACGAAAGAGGAATACGATTACGCCGACAAGCTTTTCGAGGCGTTCGACGGAACAAAGCCCGACAAAGAGCTTACCTCTCTTCCGACAAAGATAGAAAAGCCGCGCGGCGAGTTTTACTTTGCCGCGGGCTCGACCGACGTCGGGTGCGTTACCTACAAAATCCCGACGGCGCGTATTTTCGGGCTCGGCATGTGCCGCAACGTCGCCATGCACAGCTGGGGCGCCGTCGCCACGGCGGGCAATTCGATAGGCTTTAAGGCGGCGAGGTACGCCGGCGCGGCGCTCGCGGAATGCGCCTGCGACATACTCGCGCAGCCCGAAAAAATAAGCGTATTCAAAGACGAGCTGAAACGCCGCCTCGAGGGCAAGTTCACGACTCAGATATTCCCCAAAAAGAAAAACGCGAAATGAGTTAAAAAAGCGCGAAAGCTTAAAACTTTCGCGCTTTTTAATGAATAACGCCGCGCGACCCGTGGCAAATTTGATTACTTTGCCGAATTTTATTTTATATACTTGACATATTTTGATTATAGGGTATAATAATAAATACCGAATTGCGGAATTGTGTAATGGTAGCACGACAGATTCTGGTTCTGTTTGTCAGGGTTCGAATCCTTGTTCCGCAGCCATGAAAAAAGTGTCTTTTGTCTACCGACAAAAGGCGCTTTTTTCAGTTATATTCGCCTGCGGCGAGTTATATTGGGCTTCGCCCAGTTATATTGCTTCGCAGTTATATTGCGCTTCGCGCAGTTTCGGAGGCGAATATAATATAACTTTGCGGCAAAGCCGCAAAATATAACTGTGCCGCAAGGCACAATATAACTGCCGCCATTGGCGGCAATATAACTATTTCCAGCTCTCACGCAGGCGAGAACGAATCCTTGTTCCGCAGCCATGAAAAAAGCACTGCGTGAGCAGTGCTTTTTTCAGTTATATTCTCCTACGGCGAGTTATATTGCTGCGCAGTTATATTCGGCTTACGCCGAGTTATATTGCGCTTCGCGCAGTTTAAGGGCGAATATAATATAACTTTGCGGCAAAGCCGCAAAATATAACTGTGCCGCAAGGCACAATATAACTGCCGCCATTGGCGGCAATATAACTATTTCCAGTTCTCACGCAGGCGAGAACGAATCCTTCTTCCGCAGATGTAACTCCGCGCTTTGACCGAATTATATAAAAACGAGCGGCAAAAAACGACTAATTAGTTATATATCAACAAAAATGATCATACTGGCCCGCGGGTATTGTTTTTTGTTTTCGCGTATGGTAGTATTATTGTTGATAGACGTTTTATCCCCGTATTTTTTACGAGAGAAAAGAAAAAGAGAGAAAGAAATGGAACCGATACCGATATTTATTCTGATCCCCGTTATCGTCATTCTTTGCGCGGCGCTTATCATAGGCTTCCGCAAGGTGCTTTTTCCCCGCCGCAATAAAAAGAATAACGTTATTCCGGATCCGAAGCTTCTCGCCGAAAAGCAAAAGAAGGAATATCTCGATACCGCGGCGCACATCCTCAAGTACTGCATGCGCATAGTGACGGACGCTGAAAGCAAGGATCTTTTGCCGACTCTCTCACGCCTTGAGGTGACCTTCAGCGACAAATCGCTTGAATCGGGTTGCAATTTTTCGCTTTACGTCAACAAAAACTTTGTAAGGAAAGACCTTTCGGGCTACTCGCGCTCTTTGCTCGAGACCGTCTTTACACCCGTTTTCGACCACGAGGGCAGCCTTGAAAGATACTCGAAAAACGTCTACCTTCCCGAGACCTATACGGGGAGCGTACACGGCGCGAACCACGAGTTCAAGGTCCTTCTTTCCGAATACAAGCGCGCCGACGGCAGCCCCTCGTTCGAGATAGTCGACAACGTCGCAGTCTGCGCCTTCAATAAATGATACGAGGCCGTACGCCAAAGCCGTACGGCCTTATTTTTGGGGTAAGGAGGAAAAGCCGTGATAATACGCTCCGACTGGCACGTCCACAGCGAGTATTCATACGACGCGTCGACCCCGCTCGACGTAATAGGCGAAAACGCGAAAAAGGCGGGTATGCGGTACGTAGGCATAACCGACCACGTGAACCGCAACGATAAGCAATACCTCGGCGACCTTAAAAGATCTGCCGCGGGCGTTACGGCAGCGCGGGAAAAATACCCCTTTTTGGTTCTCGGCGCGGAACTTACGCCCATTGAAAAGCCCCTTTTCGACTATATCGCCGAAACGGGCACGCGCGACGGCTTCGTGCCGCCCGCGCAGGAAGGGCCTTATGATATAATGCTTGCCGTAACTAAGCAGGAGCTTAAAGCCCTCGGCTTGCGCTACGCCGTCGTCGCCGCGCACAGGCGGGTCGATCTTCCGAACGCCAAAGTCCTGCCGCCCGACTTAAACGCCTCGATCAAAGAATGGTACCGCCAGCAGATGTTCCTTGCCGCGGACGAGCGCGTCACCGTTTTAGGGCACCCGTGGTATCACCCGGAGGGTCTGTGGTACGATGATTTTTCGGTCATTCCGCGCGGCATGAACGCGGATATCTTCGCGGCGCTTAAAGAGAACGGCAAATATATCGAGTGCAACCGCGACATATTTACCGACAAAAAGAGCGCCGAAAAGTTCCGCCGGCAGTACGCCGAATTTCTGCGCGAAGCGTTCGAGGCGGGCGTTCCCGTGACCTACGGCTCGGATCATCATAACGGTTACCCCGACGCCCGTCCGACCGTCGAGCAATACCTTATCCCCGCGGGTTTTTCGGACGGCGACTTTTCGGAAATATCGGAAAAAGATTTATGGTAAAGATAAGCGGGCGGCTAAAGCCGCCCGCTGAATTTTTATGATTTTATACCTTATCCGCGTTTTGCTGCCAGCGCCATGAGTCGCGGCACATATCCGAAAGGTCCTTTTCGGCTTTAAAGCCTAAGAGCCTTTCGGCTTTTTTCGTGTCGGCGTAGCAGATATCAAGGTCGCCCGCGCGCCGCGGCGCTATTACGTAAGGCACCTTTACGCCGTTGACCGCGGAAAAGGTGTTGACGACCTCTAAAACCGAATAGCCCTTGCCGGTGCCGAGGTTGAACGTTTCGCACCCCGTGTGCGCCTCTGCGTATTTAAGCGCTTTAAGATGCCCCCGGGCTAAATCGACGACGTGGATATAGTCGCGCACGCCCGTGCCGTCGGGCGTCGCGTAATCGTTTCCGAAAACCGAAAGCTTTTCCCGCACGCCCGCCGCCGTCTGCGTGATATAGGGCATAAGGTTATTCGGTATGCCGTTCGGCTTTTCGCCCAAAAGCCCGCTTTCGTGCGCGCCTATCGGGTTAAAATAGCGCAAAAGCACGACCGACAGGGCCTTATCGGCATGCGCCGCGTCCTTAAGTATCTCTTCTATCATGAACTTGGTCTTGCCGTAGGGGTTCGTGCAGCCGCCCGTTTCCATATCCTCGGTGTAGGGCGCCTTGTTCTTTTCGCCGTAGACAGTCGCGGACGAGCTGAAAACAAGCCGTTTGCACCCGCGCTTTTTCATCACCTTCAAAAGCGACAGAGTCGCGCCGATGTTGTTTTCGTAATACTCCAACGGCTTTTCGACCGATTCCCCGACCGCCTTGAAGCCCGCGAAATGTATCGCCGCCGTGATATCGCGCTTCTCAAATACCGCGTCGAGCGCCTTTTCGTCAGCTACGTTTATTTTATAAAACGCGGGGCGCGCGCCCGTTATCTTCTCTATCCTCGACAAAACGCCCTCTTCGCTGTTCGAAAGGTCGTCCGCTATCACGACCCTTTCGCCCGCGTAAATAAGCTCTGTCGCGGTATGCGAACCGATAAAGCCCGCGCCGCCCGTAAGAAGTATCTCGCCCATATCACTTTTTCTCCGTCAGGTCGGCGTAAAGCTCGTTTTCGTACTCGCCCGCGGCGTAAAGCTTTTTGAACGCCTCTATCACCGACTCTTTATCTTCCTTGTACGTCACGCCGAACCAGCTGTCGTCGGTGGGTATGACCGAAACCGCGCATTTCTTTTCTTTTATCATATCGTCGACGACCTTCGGGAGCAGGTATTCGTCTTTAAGCGGGTCGGTCATACTTGCGAGAAAATCGGGGAAGCCCTTTTCGAGCACGTCGATAAAGGACGCCGGGAACATCCAGAAGTTCATCGAAACGATAGCCGAAAGAGGTATCTCACGCCCGTCGGAGGAAGCTTTTCCGTCGGGCGTTTTTATTATATTCTTGGTCTCTTCAACGCCGCAAAGCCCGCCTTTTCCGTCAAGCCTGCAAACGCCGCGCGTAACTCCGCCGTTATCGGAGAGGGTGTTTTTAAGAACGTAGCCGACCATGCCGAAGGAGCTGTCGCCCTTCATCGAAACGAGGAAGTCGTACGCCTTTTTAAAAGCGTCCTTGCCGTAATAGTCGTCGGCGTTTATAACGGCGAAGGGGCCGGAAACAAGCCCCTTGCAGGACATTATCGCCTGCCCCGTGCCCCAGGGCTTTTTTCTGCCCTCGGGGAAACGGATCGGCTCCTGATAAGCGTACTCTATCTTCGCACCGAGCGCCTTGAAGCGCTCCTCGGCACGCTTTCCTATCACCTCGTAAAAATCGTCGTATATGTCGTGACGGATGATAAAGACTATCTTGTTAAATCCCGCTTTAACGGCGTCGTGCACCGAATAGTCTATTATCGGCTCGCCGTGCGGTCCTACGGGCGCGAGCTGTTTTACGCCCCCGCCGAAGCGCGAGCCTATGCCCGCCGCCATGATGACCAACGTTACGTCCATAGTGTTTTCTCCTTTATCATAACAAAAGTGAAGTTTCAAATAAAAGCTCGGCGCGGGGCGCGAGCGACGAGGTGTCGACCGATTCGCGCACGCTGTGCTGGTAAGAGCCGAACGGCCCGCAGCAGCAGACGGTAGGCACGCCCGCCATCGTCGTATAGCAGGCGTCGCTTCCACCCGCGCTCAGATACGGCGCGTATTCGTTCTGTCCTAACTTTTCAGCCGCCTCGTTTATCTTTGAGAGCAGGTCGAGGCTTCCCGCCGTTTCCTCCATCGGCGGACGGCGGCTGAGTAAACACAGCTCGCACGTCGTGCCGGTAACGCGCGCGTTTTCCGCGATCTTTCCGACCGCCTCAAAAGCGCCGTCAAGCGCTTTCAGCGTCAGCCCGCGCACGTCGACCGAAAACTCGCAGTAGTCGGGCACGCTGTTGCCCGAGGTGCCGCCGCGAAGCAGACTGCAGTTGAAGGTACAACCCTCTTTAGAGCTTAAGCTTTCGATGTCTATTATCTTGTACGCCGCCTCGCGCACCGCCGACGCGCCGTTAAAATAACCGTTTCCCGCGTGCGCCGCGACGCCGTGTATTTTAAGCTTAAGCCCCATAACGCCCTTGCGCGCGGTCACGAAGCGGTCGCTCCAGCCCGGCTCGCCGTTGAATACGGCGCACGCCGTCTTTGCCGTTTCGATTATGGTATTTTTACCCCGCTCGCCCGAAAGGCGGCAGCTTATCTCTTCGTCCGACGTAAGCAAAAGCAAAGTCGGGCGGTCGAAGCCGGCCGTTTCGGATAACGCTTCCATTATCATCATGGAGGTCGCAATCCCGCCCTTGCAGTCGGACGCGCCGGGGCCGTAAATTATATCTCCGTCGACCCGCGCCGTGTTTTCGCCGAAGGATCCGACGGGGTGCACCGTGTCGAGGTGCGCCATGAACATGACCGGCTTTTTTGAGCCTTTGCCGCGCCTTAAAATAAGATAGTCGCCCGCTTTTTCAAATGGTATGCGTTCGGTTTCAAAGCCGCGTTTTTCGGCAAAGTCCTTTATGCAGGTAACCAGCTTATCTATCTGCGCCTTGTTTTCCGACGGCGTTTCTATGGCGATAACGTCCCTTAAAAACTCTTTATATACGCCCGCGAGCGCCTTAAAGTCGTAACTCATTTCAAAGCTTTTTCGCGGCGCGGTAAATAAGCTCGGCGCGCGGCTCAAAGGTCGAAAGGTCGACGCGTTCTTTCGTGCTGTGCTCAAACGTGCCGACGGGCCCGCACGAGCAGACGGTAGGCGTTCCGACCTGAACGGTGTACGCGGCATCGCTGCCGCCGCCCCTTTTGATGGGCTTGAACTCGGGCACGCCCATATCCCGCGCCGCCTCGTTTATAACGGCGAGTAGCTCACGGTTCGCGGGCACGTCCTCCATAGGCGGGCGGCGGCTTAAGACCGAAACTGTGCATTCCGTATCGGGGACGGTCGTCGCTTTGGTATGCGAAAGGACTTTTTCATGGGCGTCGTGAAGCTGTTTGTCGGTAACGCCCCTTATGTCTACCGTGAACGTGCAGTAGTCGGGCACGGCGTTCGCCGCCTTGCCGCCCGATATAAGCCCGCAGTTGAAGGTCGCGCCGTCTTCGCGGCTTTCGCCTTCTACGTTTATTATCTGATGCGCCGCCTCGCGTATCGCGGAAGCGCCCTTAAAGTACGCGTTGCCAGCGTGCGCCGCTCTGCCTTTTACCTCGACCTTTAAGCGAAGTATGCCCTTTCTCGAAACGGTTATTCCGTCGGGCGTGCCCGGCTCGCCGTTAAAGAGGGCGCAGCTTTCTTTCGCCGTTTCGCGCATAAGGTCAAACCCGCGCTCGCCCGAAAGGCGCCCGCTTATCTCCTCGTCAGCCGTTAAAAGCATTACCGTCGAACGGTCGAAGGACTTATCCTCGGATAAAGCCTCCATCACGAGAAGGGACGTCGCGAGCCCGCCCTTGCAGTCTGTCGCGCCGGGGCCGCAGAGGAAGCTTCCCTCTTCCCACAGGATCTTTTCGCCGAAATTGCCCACGGGGTGTACCGTGTCCATATGCGCCATAAACATGACCGGCTTTTTTGAGCCGCTCCCCTTCCTTACGCGAAGGAAATCCCCCGATCTTTCAAAGGGGATGCGCTCTGTCTGAAAGCCGCGCTCCTTTAAAAAGCCGTCAATATAATCCACAAGCTTATCGAGCCGCGCCTTGTCCTCGGACGGCGTCTCTATTGATACTATCTTCTTTAAAAACTCGATATATACCGGCGTAAGTCTGTTAATGCTTTCGATCATTTTTTAAAATCCTTTCTTTTCAAACATCCGGGTGTTTTTTATAAGCTCGCCTAAAAACAGCGGCCACGTTTCTTTATCTATGAACGGATTTTCTCCCGGGTGTTTTTTCATATAGTCGAGTTTTTCCATCGTCCGGTTGTTTCCCGGGTGGTTGCCTATCATAATGTCGACGGGTATCTTCATAAGCTTCTCCGCCGTGTGCCTTAAAAGCGCCGACTTGTTTTCGGGAAGCCCCATGCGGCGGTTGTATTCGGGATAAACGGTAAGGAATCCGACGCCGCCGAAATAGCCGACCTTTTTGACCGTTTTCCCGTCGGTCGCGTCAAAGAAGAACGCCGTCGTGCCCATCGTGTGCCCGGGCGCGGCAACGCATTTTATAGTCGTGTTGCCGAGGGTTATCTCATCGCCGTCGCTTATCGTTTCGTCGGGCCAACAGACGCCCTCTTCGGGGTCATACGCGTATTCCATAAGCGCCCTTTCGGGCCTTTCCCTTATAAGCTCGGTATCTGTGCGGCTTAAAAGCACCTTCATGCCGTATTTGCGGCGCAGCTCGTTCCCTCCGCAGAAGTGGTCGAAATGCCCGTGCGAGATGATAAGTATCTTTATATCTTCGGGCGAAAAGCCGAGCTTTCTTATATCTGCCTCGATCTCGGGCACGTTGTAGCCGTAGCCGACGTCGAACATTATAAGCCCGTCGCCCGTGTCGATAAGGTGGCGGCAGACCTTGTCGTCGCCTATGTAATAAAGGTTCCCGAATATGCGGAAGGGCTCGTGCCGCACCTCCGCCCTGCGCTCGTAATGCGATTTTATGCCGGCGCCGAAGCCGCTGAATATTTCTTCGCAGGTCTTCGTCGGGACGGGAAGAAAATATTTGTCTTTAAGCATATCTGTCACGCCTCTTAAATCATTCCCACCGGAAATTGTCCCTGCCCGCGGCAAGCTCGAAATGAAGCTTGACTATCCCCTTGTCGATAAGCGAGAAGGGGCCTTTCTGCGCCGTGAGCCTTACTTTATCGGGCGCGAGGAACGACAGGGTGAATTTCTGCTGATTTATCGCCGTGGGGGCGAGAAGCGCCGCCTTCACCCCGCGTGAAAACCACTCGGGCGCGCCCCCGGCGTTTTCGGTAACTTCCTTTTCAGTTTTGCTCTTTCGCTCTTTGCCGGCGTTTTCGCCGTAGCCTACGGATATTACGCAGACGAGCTCTTCGCCGTCCTTTATCTCTGCCTTGACGTGCTTTTTCGAGTAAGTGCCCGCGATCCAGCAGGTGTTGAGCCCGAGCGCCTGCGCTTTAAGCACGCATTTTTCGCCCCAGTACCCCGCCGCCTCTTCAAGATCCGGCGCGGTTTTGCCTATCAGCGCGAAATAGTTTTCGGCGTTCTTTATCCATCCGTAATGAAGCAGGTTTTTGGTGAACGTTTCGGGGTCGTTTTCAATTAGCTGAATGCTAAGCCCGCTCTCGCTGTTTATTTCTTCGATATAAGCGCGCATCTCCGCCGCCGTCTGCGGCTCTATAGGCTTTTTTAAATAAGACCTTACCGAATGCCTTTCGGCTATCTCCTTTTCGAACTCGTACATATATTTCACCCCTCTGTTTCTCGCCAAAAAGCAAAGCTTTTCGGCGAATGAATTGAAAACACTTTGCGTTTTCGTGAATTGGCTGCGCCATGAATTGCAAGGCGTTGCCTTGCGTGAATTGAACGGCTATGCCGTTCATTTCGGTATGCGCCCGCAGGGCGCATTTATTGATAAGCGCGCTCCGCGCGCACCTTAATGCAAAACGCAGTTTTGCAATTAATGAAAGCCGCAGTCTTTCAATTCACGCGCCGCTCGGCGCGATTCATGAAAAGTCGAAGACTTTTCAATTCATGCAAGTCCAAACTTGCCTATATTATACCACGATTTTGCGCAAAAGTATTGTTTTTTTTCAGCAAGGTGCTAAAATTAAAATGTGTTTTAAGAGGTGATAAATATGAAAGTTACCTTTATGCGCCACGCCGAGTCGGCTTACAACAAGACGAGGACCTTTCAGGGTCAGCGGGATATACCTTTAAGCCAGGACGGCGTCGCCGCCGCGCGCGCTTTGGGCGAAAACTACGAGTACACCGATTTTGACGTATGTATATGCTCGCCTTTAAAGCGGGCGCGCAAAACGGCGGACTACGTTACCTGCGGCATGGTGAAAATAGTCGAGGACCCGCGCATAAGCGAAATTGCGTTAGGCGAGCTTGAGGGCACGCCGGTTACCGAAGAGGCGCTTTCGCGTCTTTCGGACTTGGATTATTTGCCCGCGGGCGGCGAATCGAAGCGCATGCTCGACGTGCGCGTGCGCTCTTTTTTAGATTCGCTTAAAAAAGAATATAAAGGCAAGGTCGTGCTTGTCGTCACACACGCGGGCGTTATCTCGTCGGTAAAGCGCGTGCTCGGGCTTCCCGCGGGGCGGACTCCGAACCTCGGCGTTATTGAGATAGATATATAAAGAGAGGACTTGCCATGACCGTTTTCTTTGACGTAGCAAATCAGATGCTCTTTCTTTTCATCTGCATAATGGTAGGGTTCGCGGCAAAAAAGCTTAAAGTGCTGCCCGAAAACTCCGGAAAGGTCATTTCAAAGCTCGAGACGTATATTATCATTCCCGCGCTCGTCGTAAAGACCTTTATCGCTCACTGCACCTTCAAAAGCCTTGCCGAAAACGCGGGTCTTATCATTTACTGCGCCGTCGGCGTCGCGGTATTTGCGGTCATCGCCCATTTCGCCGCCCCGCTATTTACGAAAAACCCCGAAAACTACGGCATTTACCGCTATTCGCTGACTATTTCCAATTACGGCTTTATGGGCAACGCCGTCGTTATGGGGCTTTTCGGCGACGAGATGCTTTACCGCTACCTTGTCTTTCATCTTCCGGCGACGGTTTTCGTATATACCGTCGGTATGATATGGCTTACGGCGGGAAAAAAGAAGTTTTCATTTAAAATGCTTATAAATCCCGGGCTTATCTCGACGGTGATCGGCATTGCGCTCGGGCTTTCGCAGATAACTCTGCCCTCTTTCGTTACGTCCGCGATAAACTCGCTTGCCGCCTGCTACTCACCTTTAAGCATGATACTTACCGGCTTTGTGATAGCCGGCTTCAACATACCCGAGCTTTTGAAAAACCGCGGCGTATACGTTCTTTCACTTTTGCGCCTTATAGTCATCCCTCTCGCCGTAATAGGCGCCATGCGGCTTATAAACGCGCCCGCGGACGCGACTATGCTTATGACCGTTCTGTTCTGCATGCCGCTCGGGCTTAACACGATAGTAATACCCGCGGCGTACGGCGGCGACGAAAAGCCCGGCGCTTCCATGGCGCTTATCTCAAACGTGCTCGCGCTTGTCACCGTGCCGCTGATGCTGAGTTTAGTCCTTTAAATTTATGAACGCAAAAACCGCTTCGGGGAATCCCGAAGCGGTCTTTTATATTGAATCTACATAATAGAAACGCTATTTAAAAAAATGATAATTTAAACGGATCACAACCAAAGCCTGCTCATTCTGCCTTTGAAAAAGCATAACTAAAACAGTGCCGGCAAACTTGACCCTTCATCCTGTTTGTCATTCGTATAAAGTAAAAATAAACACTATCGTATAGCATAACTTATTTCACGGTAAATATTTTGAAGAATAGCGATAGCCTCAACGTTTATCCATTTGCCGTTGACCTTAAATAATTCTATCTCTCTATTACTCTCCTCAAGAGAAAACAAATAACCGGAACTTACCTTTGCGCGCCTGAGCTTTTTCCCTACCGTCTTTAAACATTGTGACATATCTTTTACGTCTTTTAGTTTTAACCCAAGGTCTTCTGCTAAATCAAGTCGATCCTCGGTGCTAAGAGCTGCTAAGTATTCTGCCAAATCGACGTAACTTTCTCCTATGTCTCTGATCCCTTCTTCCCTCCACTGCAAAATATCATTATCTATTTTTTCTTTTTTTACTTCAGCAGAATTCTCTATAACCTTTTCAACTACATAATAATTATTAGGACGATAATATTTATAATATTTATCAAATATCTCTGTATCCATATCATCGCTTTTTTTCATTATTTTAACTATGTCGGAAAGCTTACCTCCGTCTATTCCGTTAAGGAAGTCGTCAACGAGTTTTTCAGCCACAATATATTCTGCGTTCGAGTACTTTTTAATAACATTAAGCGGTTTAGTTATGTTCGCGTTTTCTGCAAGCATTATGCATAAAGCCGAAAGTACAATTAACGCAATTATAGCTATTCCGACGATTATTCCGACCTTTTTGGATCTTCTTTTATTATCCTTTTTTTGAGTATCTGATTCTATATTATTCTGTTCATCTTTATTGTCGAGTTTGTTATCTATTGAATCGTTCATTATTCTTCTCCTTTTTTGTAAAGTTTGATGCTTTAATGTGATTTAAACTGTTCTTTTTATCGCATTACTCGTCTTTTCCCTCCTGTTTCCTTATTTGACATTCACTAAATGTCATAACTGTTCCTATTGTAGCATATAATTTCTTTATTGACAAGCAGTAAATGTCAAAAAGAGGTGATTATATGTTCATTAATAAAGCTTTTGACAACAGAAACAACGTTTCCGGCTTAAATATTGTGCGTTTCAGAAAGGAACTCGGGATATCTCAAAGGGAGCTTGCCGACAGATTACAGCTTATCGGTCTTAACGTTGACAAAAACGCCGTTCAACGAATTGAATCCGGTCAAAGGTTTGTGACCGATATTGAACTTGTGTATATAAGTAAAGTGTTCCATAAGTCTTTTAATGATCTTTTAGACAGTTTTCAGCCGCCAAGCGAAACACTCGGCGGCTGACGTTGTATAAAGACCGCTTCGGAAAACTCCGAAGCGGTCTTTATTATTACGGTTATTTCCCGTCGTGGAAGTTGGTCTGAGCGCCGCGCTCGAGCTCGGGCAGGCCGTACTTTTCGGCGGCATCCTTTATCGCCTTTATCATAAAGGTCATATTCCGCGCAAGGTTCCTTACCGTCTGCAGGCCCTCGAGGTCGCGCTTCACGTCGTCGGCGGTAAAGCCGTGCACCTGGTTCCAGTAAGAGCTTGACGCCACGGGCATAGAGCTTATGGTGAAGTATTTATTCAGCGCGTCGAAGGTCGCCGTATTGCCGCCCCTGCGGCAGGAAACGACGGCAGCGCCCACCTTCATCTGTTTTGAAAACCGCGTGCTGTAAAAAAGCCGGTCTAAAAAGGACAAAAGCGTGCCGTTCGGCGAGCTGAAATAAACGGGGCTTCCTATAACGAGCCCGTCGGCTTTTTCAAGCTTTTGCGCCGCCTCGTTGACAAGGTCGTCGAAAACGCACTTCCCCGTCTTGCGGCAGGATCTGCACGAGATACAGCCGCGTACGGGCTTGTCCCCGACCTGAATAAGCTCGGTCTCTACGCCCTCTTCTTTAAATATCTTTATCATTTCCGAAAGCGCCTCGGCGGTGCACCCGCGCTCATGCGGACTGCCGTTTATAAGAAGTACTTTATACATTTTTATCGCCTCCGTTCTTTCATAACTGCATTTTAAATTCAGTTGTCTGCAAATTGATGACAACTCATTTTTAACGCTTTTAGGTTCAGTTGTTTGCAGATTGCAAACAACTTTATTTTTCAATATCAAATTGTTTCTTTAATGCTTTCAATAATGGATGCAATTCTGTTGTTAAATCCTCATCTATATTAATTCTTAAATACTTTATCTGCGAAAGTATCATAGGAATCTTAGAATCATCAATTATAATAGGATATATCCGGCATGATTTTAAATGACACGCTTTGTTATAAAACGCGCTCCATTCATCTTTACAACAAACAGATTTATTATAGTTTTTAGATACAATCATTATAAGGGCGCTGCTTTCGTTCAAGCTCTCATTTATTTTATCAAATATTCTATCACCGACGTCTATCGACCAATCATCCAAGAAAACAGAATACCCTGCATCGAGTAAATCCGAAGCAATTCCTCGCGCAAACCCCAAGTCCTCCGACGCATGTGAAATAAACACATTGCACTTACTTTGATTATCAATCGCTTCCATAGCACGATAATATCTGTCATTTAGAAGATCTGAACAAAAAATACGTTCATGTAAAAGATCGATCATTTCTTCAGGCGTTAAAGTATGTCTAAAGACTTCACTGTAAATTATTTGATCTATTTTTCCCCATCTTCTAGCGATACTATCCGTAGGTATTACAGAAGTTGCGGAAGTTCTTTTTACAACGTAATATCTGTCGCAAAAAGTTGGTGTACGTGGAAAAATCATTAATTTATCAAAACTAACGCCTAAATCGTCATCATAAAACCCAATTTGTCCTTTATGTTCCCCTTTCGTCACCAAAACCGGGCCGTACTCCAAATAATCCTCCATAACAAAAGCTCCTTATTATTCATTGAACGCACAATGTTGAAA